>JBILLI010000507.1:0-5751 GCA_044376155.1 Polyangiales bacterium | reverse complement strand
CTCTCGTGCCTCGAGACCGGCCGCGCCGCGCCGAGCCGCGAGATGGTGCTGGTGCTGGGTAGCGCGCTCGACCTCCCGCTGCGCGACCGCAACGACCTGCTCTCCGCCGCGGGCTACGCGCCGGTGTACGCCGCCGCGGGCCTGCAGGGCGCGGCCGCGGAGCCCGTGCGCCGCGCGGTGGAGCACCTGCTCTCGGCCCACGAGCCCTACGGCGCGGTGCTGTGCGACCGGGACTTCAACGTGCTGCGCATGAACCGCGGCGCCGCGCGCCTCTTCGGCTGGGCCGCCGAGGGGTGCGACGCGCCGGCGGAGGTGTGGTCCAACGTGATGGCGGCGACGGTGCACCCGGGCGCGCTGCGGGGGCGCATCGAGAACTTCGACGAGGTCGCCGCCGAGCTCGCGGCGCGGACGATGCGCGAGCGCGACCTCGAGCCCGACCCCGCGCGACGGGCGCGGCTCGACGGCGTGCTGCGCGACCTCGGCGCCCCGCGCTGCGCCCCGCCCGGCGGCGGGACCACCCCCGCGATGGCGGTGCACCTCCGCCGCGGCGACGTCTCCCTGCGCCTCTTCACCACCCTCACCACCCTCGGCACGCCCACCGACGTCACCGCGCAGGAGCTCCGCATCGAGAGCTATTTCCCCGCCGACGACGCCACCGAGCGCTGGATCCGCGAGGTCAGCGAAAGCGGCTGATGGCGCTCCAGCGCGCGAGGATGTCCTCGGGCCGCCAGGGCGCGCGGGGGTCATCGCCGACGACCCCGTGGCTCTCCTGCACGCGGTACAGCGAGAGCTTGGTGCCCGCGACGGAGAGGGTCTCGCCCGCGGTGTCACCGCTGAGCGACGACGCGAGGAAGAGCGCCGCGGGCGCGACGAACTGCGGGCCGTAGCTGTCGTCGCCGAGGCCGCCGTCGGGGGCGAACATCGGCAGGTCGTCGGTGGCGCGGGTGCGCGCGATGGGGCAGAGCGCGTTCACGAGGATGTCGTGCTTCTTCAGCTCCGCGGCGAGGGTGCGGGTGAGCCCGTAGACCCCCGCGGCGGCGGCGCTGTACGCGCTCTGCCCGAGGTTGCCGTGGAGCCCCGCGGCCCCGAGGGTGTTCACGATGCGCCCGCCCGCGCGCCGCGGGACCATCACCGCGGCGACGGCCTGGCAGGCGTGAAAGGTCCCGCCCAGCACCGCGCGCAGCACCGCGGAGAAATCTCCCTCCGCGGTGCGCAGGAACGGTCGGTCGCGAACGATCCCCGCGCAGTTCACCAGCACGTCGACCGCGCCCCAGGCCTCCACCGCGGTGGCCACCATGGCCCGCGCGCCCTCGGCCTCGGCGACGTCGTGCTCGCTCGCGAGGGCCTCTCCCCCGCGCGCGCGGATCTCCTCCACCACCGCCGCGGCCACCGCGGGGTCGGCCCCGACGCCGGCGCGGTCGCACCCGAGGTCGTTCACCAGCACCCGCGCACCCTCGGCGGCGAAGCGCAGCGCGCACTGCCGCCCGATGCCGTTGCCGGCGCCGGTGATCACCGCGACCTTGCCGTCGAGCAGTCCCATGGCGGTCAGTACACCAGCGGGCTGCGGCGCATGACCAGCCCCTGCCCGGGAGAGATCAGGTCGTTCCCGCCGATGGCTTGCCAGTACATCATGTAGCGGGCGGCCTCGTTGTCGGGGGTGGGGGTGTCGGTGATGGCGTCGACCGATCCCCAGCCCGCGCAGTTGGTCTGCGACGCGGTGGCGCAGGGGTCGAGGCGCTCGCGGGTGTGAAAGAGCCCGAGGTAGTGGCCCGACTCGTGGGCCATGGTGAGGGGCAGCGCGTCGGTGCGGCCGAGCGTGGTCTCCCAGCCCACCACCACGCCGCTCTGGCCCGTGCTGAAGATCCCCGCGGGCCCCGGGATGCCGCCCGCGACGCCGATGGCGCCCTCGAGCCCCGCGGCAGTGGAGATCCCGCGGACGACGTAGATGGGCAGGAGATTCTCGCGGTAGTTCGCCTGCGCGAAGAGTTCCTGGAGCTCGGTGCGGCTGTCGATGACCGAGAAGCGCGTCGCGGTGGCGCCGTTGAACTCGTCGTAGCCGTTGACCGCGACGTTCACCCCGACCGCGCGGTAGAGCCGCTGCATCGTCGCGATGGCCGCCTGGAGTCGGGCGTTCGTGGGGGCCGTGGCGCGGGTGATGTCGCGCAGCCCCGCGAGGATGATCTGCACCCGCAGGGTCCACCCGTTGGCCGCGACCCCGCCCGGCGCGCGCTTCACGATGAGCCCCGCGCGCAGGCGGCGCTCGCCCACCGCGGTGCCGTTGCTGCGGTCGTTGAAGAGCAGGTGCTGCGAGCGCCAGACGCCCGGCGTGAGCTGCAGGGTGTCGTTCGCCGAGACCATCGCGGCGTTGAACTGGTAGCGCGCGGGGATCGTGCGCAGCGGCTGCTCGCGGGTGAGGGTCCAGGTGCGAAGGTCCACCACGACGTTGTTCGCGGGGGAGACCAGGCGACCCACGGCGGCGAAGAGCTCGCGGCCCTCGATGTCCTGGGTGGTCCAGGTGGCGGAGACGGCGTCGGCGGGGATCAGGGCGCGGAGCTCACCCGTGCCGGTGTCGACCGCGGAGGTCTCCTCGCGGATGGTGAATCGCTCCACCGTCACCCCCGTGATGGGCGCGACGCGGCAGAGCGAGAGCGACGCGCCGCCCTCCATCACCGCCCCGCAGGTGAGCCCGGCGGCGCAATCGTCGTTGGTCACGCACGCGCCGCGGCAGGTGCCGTCGACGCAGAGCGCGGTGCGGCAGTCGGAGTTCATCCGGCACGCCTGCAGCCAGTCGGCGCCGCCGCGGTCGGGCTCCGCGCAGACGAGGCGCGTGCGGTCGGTCGCGCGGTCCACGGCGCAGCGAAACGACGCCCCCAGCGCGGCGCAGTCGGCGTCGCGGCGGCAGGCCGGGGCGCAGGCGTTCACCAGCCCCTCGCCGTGCACACACGCCCCGCTGCGACACTGGTTGTCCCGCATGCAGGGCTCGCCGTCGGGCAGGCCCGTGGGGATCACCACCACGTCGGGCGCGGTGACCACGTCGCGCGGGACCACCACGTCGGGCGCGGTGACCACGTCGCGCGGGACCACCACGTCGGGCGGGGCGACCACGTCGGGCGCGGTGACCACGTCGCGCGCGGTGACCACGTCGGGCGCGACGGCCACGTCGATGGCCGCGGGCGCATCGACGCCGGCCTCGGACTGCGTGGGGGTCACGGTGGATCCGCCGCACCCGAGGAGGGCGAGGCACGAGAGGAACAACGCGCGGCGGTGGAGCAGGGGACGAGACCTCCGGTGATCGCACGCAGTGCGTGCGAAGGAAGGCGCTCAGTATAGGGGGTTTCGGGCGAGAATAGGCCCCACTCGGCCTTTGACACGGCCGCGCTGGGGGTGTGAGGATGCGCCCGCGTTCGGCCGGCGGGGCCGATTGATCAGTCAGGAGAACACGGACGATGACGAGGAATCTTCTGCTCTCTCTCACGGCGCTCGCGGCAGTTTCGGCCAGCGCCTGCGCCACGACACCTGCGCCCCAGGCCCAGGTGACGGTCGCCGCGCCCCAGCCGGTGGCGCAGCCTCAGCCTGTGTACCAGCAGCCGTCGATGCCGATCGTCGCGGTGCCCGGCGCCGTGGTCGGCGGCGGCGGCGTGGGCTCGGTGGTGGGCCCGGCCTGGACCGCCAACGGCATGGACGCCGTGGGTCAGAACATGACCCTCCGCGCCCGTCAGTTCGCCTCGGGCTTCACCGCGGTGACCGACATGATCCGCTCGACGATGCGCCAGGGCCGTGAGGGCGTGACCGTCCCCGGCACCGTGGGCCCGGGCTTCTGCTACCGGGTGATCTCCGTGGGCGGCACGGGCATCAGCGACCTGGACATGTTCCTGCTCGACACCGTGGGCCGTCAGATCGACGCCGACCGCGCGCCCGACAACTATCCCGTCATCGGCCTGAGCCGCCCGCTCTGCGTGCCCCCCGGGGCGCCCCCCATCACCGCGCAGATCCGCATCCGCGCGTTCAACGGCTCGGGCGAGATCGGCGTGCAGATCTTCGCCACGCCCTACAACGGCCAGCTCGTGGGCAGCATGCCCGCGGTGATCGTCCAGGGCCGCTGATTCGCGCCCGCGCCGCGCGCGATTGAATCTTCGCGCGCGCCGTGGCCCCATCGCGGCGATGGCCGCCCCCCGCTTCGGCTTCCTCCCCCCCGACCCCGAGCACTCCCGACGCACCCTGGGCCTGATCCTGTGGTGCCTCGGGGTGATCGTGGGCGGCGCGCTGCTGCAGGCGCTCTTCCTCGTCGCCCCCCTCGCGGGCGCGCACGCCGACCGACACTTCGAGGCGATCGTCACGGGCGGCGCCCTCGCGTTCCCCGCGGTGGTGGTCTACCTCACCGTGCCGCGCCTGCTCGACCGCTACGACCCCGAGCCGGGGTGGGCCCTGCTGCTGGTCTTCGTGTGGGGCGCCACCGCCGCGTGCGGCTTCTCGGCGACGATCAACAGCGCGGTGCACGCGAGCCTCGGGGCCAACGCCGCGTCGGTGCTCAGCGCGCCCATCGTCGAGGAGTTCTTCAAGGCCATGGCCCTCTTCGCCATGCGCTTCTTCTGGAAGCGCGAGTTCGACGGCGTGGTCGACGGGATCATCTACGCCACCTTCGTCGCCCTGGGCTTCGCCGCGGTCGAGAACGTCGTCTACTACACGGGCGCGGGCGTGCGCGCCGACGGCGACGTCACCGTGACCTTCGTGATGCGCGGGATTCTCACCCCCTGGGCGCACCCGCTGTTCACCTCGATGACCGGCATCGGCTTCGGCCTCGCGCGCGAGAGCGAGCGGCGCTGGGTGCGCGTCACGGCGCCCGTTCTGGGCTACTTCGGCGCCGTGCTGCTGCACATGATCTGGAACGGCTCCGCGGCCCTCTCGGCCGAGGTCGGCGTGCCCCTGCCGCTGCTGCTCCTCCCGCTCTGGCTGCTCTTCGTGCTCGCCTTTCTGATCATGGTGGCCATGCTCGTGCGGCGCCGCGGCGTGCTCATTCGCAAGTACCTCGAGGACGAGGTCGCCCTGCGCAACCTCACCGTGGGCGAGGTCTTTCTCGTGGGCAGCGCCTTCGGGCTGCTGCGCGTGGGCTTCGGCCCCAACGGCGCCCTCAAGCGCGAGTTCGTGCGCGCCGCGGCCCGCCTCGCGCTCTCGAAATGGCACGCCGACCGGGCCATGCGCGGGCAGACCCGCACCGTGAGCTGGGACTTCATCGTCCCGCTGCGCGAGCGCTTGAAGGAGCTCCGCGCGCGCCTCGGCGGGGGCGCGCTGGCCTAGGTTGTGTTTTCCCGGCGCTGGAGTACACCCTGCGCCCCCATGGACATCGTCTTCGTAAGCCCCGAGGTCGCCCCCTTCAGCAAGGTGGGCGGTCTCGCCGACGTGGTCGCCGCGCTCCCCAAGGCGCTGCGCGCCCTCGGGCACAAGGTCACCGTGCTCTCGCTGCGGTACGGCAGCGTCGACCCCCAGACCCACGCGCTGGCGCGGCGGCTCACGAAGCTCAAGGTCCCCCTCGGCGACGAGGTGGTGGAGGCGGAGCTCCACGAGGCGCGGCTGGTCTCGGGGGTGAACGTGTGCCTGCTCTCGGCGCCGGGCATCAGCGATCGGCCCGGGGTCTACGGCGAGAACGGGGAGTCGTACCCCGACAACGCGCGGCGCTTCGGCTTCCTCGCCCGCGCCGCGGTGGAGTGGATGCGCGCCCAGCCCCGCTGCCCCGACATCGCCCACCTCCACGAC
>JBILLI010000506.1:0-5756 GCA_044376155.1 Polyangiales bacterium | reverse complement strand
TCGAGATCGACGACGCGCTGGCGCGGGAGGCCGTCGCGGAGGCCGAGGGGTGGGTCACGCGTCTGGCGGGGTGACCTCGGGCGGCGCGGCGAGCTCCTCGCGCAGCGCGGTGACCCGGAGGTCGAGCGCGCGGCAGTCCTCCGGGGGGAATCTCGAACGCAGGGCGGCCTCGATGAGCCGCGCGTGGCGCGCGAGCACGGCCTTGCGCGCGGGCTCTTCGGTGACCTCCGCGACGACGTCCAGGGAGCGTAGCACGCGCAGCCCCACGGCCATGTCGGCCTTGCCGTACTGACGAATCTGCGTGAACGCGAGGTCCACCATCGCCTCGAAGCCCGTGACGCGGAGTCGCACGCGCACCGTCGCGTCGCGCGCGAAGCAGTCGCGCGGGTCGGGCCGCGGGGCGATGCGCACCAGCAGGCGGGAGAGCTGGTCGATGCAGGTGACCGCGGTGCTCGGGTCGTTGACCGCGGGGGAGATCGCCTTGAGGGCGATGTCGACGATCTGCCGCACGCCGAACTCGGCGTCGTCCTGCATGGTGCGCAGCGGCCCCAGGTCGAAGGCGCCGCGCACGGCGTCGACCTCGCCGGGGCGCAGGGCGCGCGCGCTGAACACCGTGGCGAGCGTGGCGCCCTCGGTCGCGAAGTGCCCCATCGCGAGCTCGCTCTCGCAGACGCCCCCGGCGGCGGCGGCCACGTCGGCGAGGGCGTCGAGGTCAACGAGCTGCACGTAGCCCGAGCGATCGGCCGTGACGCGGCGGGGCGTGAGCGCGCGCCAGCCCGCGGGCTCGGGCGAGGGCGCGGTGGGCTCGCGCGCGAACACCGCGTCGAGCACGGCCTCGGACTCCCGAGCGATGAGGTCGACGAGGTGGTTCGCCTGGATGTTGCGCACGATGTGGTGGATGAAGAACACCAGCCACGCCATGGCGCCGAGGGCGAGCGCGACGGCGACGCCGACGCCCAGCGCGGGCACCCGCGGCACGGGCGCGCTCTGCACCTCGCGCAGCAGGATGAGGCAGTACACGAAGGTGCCGATGAACAGCCCCAGGGTGTTCTGGCTCACGCGGTCGCGCACGAAGCGCTGGAGGATGCGGGTGGAGAACTGCACCGAGGCGAGCGAGAGCGCCACGAGCAGGATCGAGTAGACCACCGACACCACGGTCATCATCGAGCCGGCGATGGTGCTCAGCACGAGCTGCGCGGCGGCGGGCTCGCCGGGGAAGAGCCAGTGCGGACCCTGCCCCGGCGCGCCCACGGGCATCAGCGCCGCGAGGCCCGAGAGCCCGGCGATGATCACCGCGGGGCGCAAGAGCAGGCTCGCGGAGAGGTCGTACTCGAACTGTCGCAGACGGAACTGGAGCCTCACGGCGCCGAGGCTAGACCCTCTGGGGCAGGATGGGGAACCGCGCGCGGTGGGGGTGGCGCTTGTGGCCGCGCGGCGCGGCGTGCATGGTCGACGGCGATGACCTCACGGCGCTACACCCCCACCTGGCAGCGCGACGTGACCCTGGTCGACGGGTCCCCGGCGCGCTTTCGCTGGCTGCGCCCGAGCGACGCCGAGCGGCTCCGCGAGGGCTTCGCGACGCTCTCGCCCGAGACCGTGCGTCTGCGCTTTCACGGCGCGCGCAGCGCGTTGCGCGACAGCGAGCTGCGCTACCTGACGGAGTGCGACCAGGAGCACCACCTCGCGCTCTGCGCGGTCTCCCTCGACGCCGCGGGCGACGAGCTCCGCGGCCTCGCGGTGGCGCGCTGCGTGCGGCTTGCAGACGAGCCCAACGTGGCCGAGTCAGCGGTGGTGGTGGCCGACGCCGCGCAGCGCCGGGGCCTCGGTCGGCGGCTGCTGGTGCACCTCGCCCGCGCGGCGATGGAGCGCGGCATCGACACGTTCCGGTGTGAGGTGCTGGAGGAGAACTCGGGCGTGCGGGCGCTGCTCACCTCCCTCGCGCCCACGGTGATCGTGCGCGACGCCGACGTGCTGGACCTCGACGAGCGCGCGCTGGTCGACGGCCACGTGCAGGCCGAGGAGGCGCGGGTGCTGGCCATCGACGTGCCCCTCTCGGACGAGGGACTGCGCGGCGGGGCGGCCTTCTCGACCACCGCGCTGGCGGGGCTGCTGCGGCTCATGGCGGGGCGGGCGCTGGCGCCGCTGAACCGCCTGCTCTCACGCCTCGGCGCGGATCAGTAGACCACCCGCGTGCGGATGTTCGTCGGCAGCGCGCTCACGCCCGCGCGCACGGCCTCGGAGACGTCGCGCTCGATGTCCATGATGAGGTAGCCGATGGAGGGCGCGGTGGAGAGGATCTGCGCGTGGATGTTCGCGCCCGTGTCGGACACGATGCGGTTGATCTCCTTCATCACGCCCGGCACGTTCTTGTGCACGTTGAGCACGCGGTGGGTGCCCCGCGAGGGCGCGAGCTCGACGTTGGGGAAGTTCACCGAGCCCGTGGTGGCGCCCTGGTCGAGGTACTTCAGCAGGCTCGTCGCGACCTCGCGGCCGATGGACGCCTGGGCCTCGATGGTCGACCCGCCGATGTGCGGCGTGAGGATCACGTTGGGCAACCCCTGCAGCTCGGAGCGGAAGGGGTCGCTGTTGGTCGCGGGCTCCTGCGGGAACACGTCGATGGCCGCGCCCCCGAGGCGCCCCGCGCGCAGCGCGTCGGCGAGCGCGGGGATGTCGACCACCGTGCCCCGCGAGGCGTTGAGCAGGAACGCGCCGCGGCGCATGCGGGCGATCTCGGCGGCGCCGATCATGTCCCGGGTCTGCGGCGTGGCGGGCACGTGGAGCGTGACGAAATCGCTCTGCTCCAGCAGCTCGTTCAACGAACCCAGGGCGTGGTTGTTGCCCATCGGGAGCTTCGACATCACGTCGTAGAAGACCACGCGCATGCCCATCGACTCGGCGAGCACGCCGACCTGCGCGCCGATGTGGCCGTAGCCGATGATCCCCAGGGTCTTGCCGCGCACCTCGTAGCAGCCCGCGGCGACCTTCGACCACGTGCCCGCGTGCACCTCGCGCGAGCGGTCGCCGAGCTGCCGCGCGAGCATCACCACCTCGGCGATGATCAGCTCCGCCACGGAGCGGGTGTTGCTGAACGGCGCGTTGAACACCGTCACCCCGCGGGCCGCGGCGGCGTCGAGGTTCACCTGGTTCGTGCCGATGCAGAAGCACCCGAGGGTGATCAACGAGTCGGCCGCGGCGAGCACCGACGCGGTCACCTGGGTCTTCGAGCGGATGCCCAGCACGTGCACGCCCTTGATGCGGGCCGTGAGCTCCTCTTCGGAGAGCGCGCCGGCGACGCCCTCGACCTCGCAGCCGGCCTCACGCAGCAGCTCGTGCGCCGAGGCGTGAACGTTCTCGAGGAGCAGGACCTTCAGGCCGACGGGCGCGGCCGCATGGGGTGCGTGAGACATGATGGCGCGCGGACTACCGCGCTTTCTCACACCTCGCAATCTCGGACGTGAATGGCCGCGCGGCGTGTCTGCAACAGTGGGATCGAGGCGCACCGGCGGTGGTCACGCGCCAGAGAGGGAATCGGTCTCGCCATGCGTATCGCAGCGCTCACCGCGCTCGTGCTGTGCACGTCTGCGCTCATGCCCGCTCCGGCCCACGCCGTGCCCCGTCGGCACCGCCGCGCGCCCGGCGCCCGCACCCTCGCCGCCGCGCGCCCCGCGGAGCCCGCGATGGACGTGTCGGCCCGACGCGCCCGCGCGCTCGACGCCTTCGCGCGCAGCGGGCACATCCGGCGGTGCTGGATGCAGCAGCTCCAGCGCGACGCCACCAGCGGCGCCCGCACGCTCACGGTGCGAATGGATTTCGACGCGACGGGCCGCACCCGCGCGGTGGTGGTGAGCGACCCCGCCGCGCCGCCGCTGGCGCGTTGCCTCGCGGCGGGCGCGTGGTTTCTGGGGGCGGTGGGTCCGGGGGAGCCCTTCAGCGCCGAGGGCACGCTGCACCTCGACCGGGGGGAGTGAGATGCGGTGGCGCGGGGGGCTCAGCCCTCGTCGTCGCCCATGAATTCTTCGAGCGCGGCCCAGGTGTTCGCGCCGACGATGCCGTCGACGTCGAGCTCGTTGTCGCGCTGAAAGCGCCGCACCGCGCGCTCGGTGCCGTCGCCGAAGATGCCGTCGATGTCGATCTCGTGGCCCGCCGCCACCAGCGCGGCCTGGAGCAGCTCCACCAGCTCGCCCTCGGCCCCGTGGGCGAGCTCCTCGTAGCCCTCGTCGTCGCCGCCCTTCGCGTCGTCGCCGCCCTCGAAGCCCAGCGCGGCCCAGGTGTTGGGCCCCACCACGCCGTCGACGCCGAGGTCGTTGTTGGCTTGAAAATCCCGCACCGCGGCGTAGGTCGCGTCGCCGAAATCTCCGTCGACGTCGATGTCATACCCCGCCTCGCGGAGCGCCTCCTGCAGCGCACGAACGTGACGACCCGTCGACCCGTGCTCCAACATCACTCCGCTCATCACACGCTCCATCGCCGCGACATCACACGCGCGGCGAGCGAGCATTCCACCAGCGCGCGCGCGTGGCGTCGAGGGAGAATTGGGTGACGCGAAGGGAACAGAGAGGGGTGATCAGACGGTGGCGGCGGTCTCGTCGGCGCTGCGCGGGGCGAGCTCGGCGTAGATGCCCTGGTAACGACGGGCGCTGCGGTCCCAGGACCACTCCTGGCGCATCACCCTGCGGCGCAGGGCCGTGAAGCCGTCGGCGTTCTGGTACGCCGTGAGGGCCCGGGAGACCCCGCCGTAGAAGCTCTCGGCGGTGGCGTCGCCGAAGAGAAAGCCCGTGCCGCTGCGCAGCGCGGGGTCGCAGTCGACCACGGTGTCGCGCAGGCCGCCGGTGTCGTGCACCACGGGCACGGCGCCGTAGCGCATCGCGTAGAGGTGCGTGAGCCCGCAGGGCTCGAAGCGCGAGGGCATGAGGAAGAGGTCCGCGCCGCCGTAGATCCGGTGGGCGAGGGCGTCGTCGTAGTCGGCGGTGAACGCGACCTTCTCGGGGAGGTCCCGCGCGAGCGCCGAGGCGGCCTCAACGAGGCGCGCGTTGCCGCTGCCCTGGAGCACGAGCTGGACGTCCTGACGAAGCAGCCGGTCGGCCACGTCGAGCAGGAGGTCGACGCCCTTCTGGAGGTCGAAGCGCGCGACCATCCCGAGCACCGGGGTCTCGGGGCGAACGGGGAGCCCCACGCGCTGCTGCAGGTCGGTCTTGCAGCGGGCCTTCGCGGTGGCGTCGTGGGCGTCGTAGCGCGCGAGGAGGTTCGGGTCGGTGGAGGGGTTCCACACCGCGGGGTCGATGCCGTTGAGGATCCCCACGAGGCCCTTCGCGTGGGTGCGCAGCACGCCGTCCATGCGCACGCCGCCCGCGGTGGTGAGGATCTCCTTCGCGTACGAGGGCGAGACCGTGACGAAGCGGTCGGAGAACATCGCCGCGGCCTTCATCCACGACACCTCGCCCCAGAACTCCAGCCCGCTCACCGCGGCGTAGGTCGTGGGGATGCCGAGGTCCTTCAGCGTCGACGCCGGGAAGATCCCCTGGTGCGCGAGGTTGTGCAGCGTGAAGACGGTCTTCACGTTCGCGAGCTTCGGGTCCTTGTCCTCACGGAGGAACAGCGGCACGAGCCCGGTGGTCCAGTCGTGGAGGTGGGCGATGTCGGGGCAGCGGGGCTGGGCGCGCATCCACTCCACCGCGGCGCGGGCGAGGAAGCCGAAGCGCCGCGCGTTGTCGGGGTACGACTCCCCGTTCTCGCCGTAGACCCCAGGCCGATCGCTG
>JBILLI010000505.1:0-5770 GCA_044376155.1 Polyangiales bacterium | reverse complement strand
TGACGCCGTTCGTCTCCACCGTCTCGACGCTCACCGTCCCCGTGCGCGGCGCGCGAAAGCGGATCACCCCGTCGGCCCCGGTGCCGTCGCCGCACCCGTTGCTCGTGGGGTCGTCGCGCAGGCCGCAGAGGTTCGCGTTGTAGGTGATGTCGGGCTCGAAGGCCACGAGCGGGTTGGCGCAGGAGTCACCGTCGCCGCAGACGCCCTCGTCGACCGCGCCGTCGCAGTCGTTGTCGCGTCCGTCGCAGACCTCGGTGGGGCGCGCCCCGCACGCGCCGCAGTTCATCGCGTCGCGCGCGAAGTCGGCCTCGCACCCATCGGCCGCGCTGCCGTTGCAGTCGCCGAAGCCCGCGTTGCAGATCACCGCGCATGCACCCGCCGTGCAGCTCGCCCGCGCGTTCTGCGCGCCGCAGACCACCCCGCAGCGGCCGCACGCCGCGGTGCTCGTGAGCGCGGCCTCGCACCCGTCGGATGCGTCGCCGTTGCAGTCCCCGAAGCCCGCGTTGCACACCGCCGCGCAGCCGCCGCCCACGCAGGCCACGCGCCCGTTTGCGCCGCTCGGGCAGAGGGTGCCGCAGGCGCCGCAGTTCGTCGGGTCGGTGCGGAGGTTCGCGCAGCCTCCCCCGGGGCACGCGGTGAAGCCCGGCGGGCACGTGACCTGGCAGCGCCCTGCGAGGCACACCTCGCCGCTCGGGCACGACATGCCGCAGGCGCCGCAGTGTGTGCGGTCGCTCAGCAGGTCCGCGCAGCGGGGGCCGCACGCCGTCTGCCCCTCGGGGCACGACACCGCGCAGGCGCCCCTCGCGCAGACCTGCCCCGACGGGCACGCGTTGCCGCACGCGCCGCAGTGCGCGCGGTCGGAGTCGGTCGACACGCAGCGCCCGTCGCAGGTCACCTGCCCCGCGGGGCACGCGCTGACGCAGGCGCCCATGGCGCACGATCTCCCTGCAGCGCAGGCGTTTCCGCACGCACCGCAGTGCGCCGGGTCGACGCGGGTGTCGCGGCAGGCGTCGCCGCAGGGGATGGTCCCCGGCGGGCAGACGAGCGCGCAGGCGCCGCTCACGCAGCGCTGCCCCTCGGCGCAGGCGCGGCCGCAGACGCCGCAGTGCGCGGGGTCGACGCGGGTGTCGCGGCAGGCGTCGCCGCACATCGCGAGGTCACCCGGGCAGCTCAGCGCGCACGCGCCCGTCGCACACACCTGCCCCGCGGCGCAGGCGTTGCCGCACGCGCCGCAGTGCCGTCGGTCGTTGGCCACGTCAACGCACGCGCCCGCGCAGGTGCGCTGCCCCGCGGGGCACAGCGGGCCGCAGCGCCCCTCGGCGCAGACCTCCCCCGCCGCGCAGCTTCGCCCGCACGCGCCGCAGTTGCGACGGTCGCTCTGCGGGTCGGCGCAGTACCGCGCGCCCGCCTCGCCGCACTCGGTGACCCCCGAGCCCGCCTCGCCGCACGCGATGACGCAGCGTCCGCGCGCGCAGAATTGCCCTGCGGGGCAGGCGTTGCCGCACGCGCCGCAGTTCGCCGGGTCGAAGCCCGTGAGCGCGCACCGACCGCCGCAGACGGTCTCTCCCTCGCGGCACTGCGCGCGGCACGCCCCCGCGGTGCAGACCTGTCCGGCCTCGCACGCACGCCCGCACGCGCCGCAATGCGCCGGGTCGGCGGAGAGGTCGACGCAGCGCTCGCCGCAGCGCGCGTCGCCCACCGGGCAGGCGGGGGCCGCGTCCATCGCGACGTCGACGGGCGCGCCGGCGTCGGGGTTGACGACCAGCGGAGCGCTCGTGCCGCAGGCAGAGAGGGTCACCGCGAGGCAGAGAAGGAGCGTCCGCATGGGAGGCTGAGGGTAGTCCAGCCTCGGGGACCGCGGCTTGTCGCGCTCGCGACAATTGGGCGCCGCGGCGGCCCGCCTTGCCCGGGCGGTCGCCGCCGTGGGAGCGTTTGTCCGCGTCATGCCGGTCGCCGCCCTCTCCCCATCCGCGAACACCCGCAACATGCCCCTGGGTGGCGTACAGGGCCCGTTGCGCGAGGGGCGCGCGTGGTTCTTCGAGGCGGGGCGCTACGGGTTCATCAACGCGCAGGCCGACGTCGTGGTGCCGCCCGTGCTGGAGGAGGCGTCGAACTTTCACGACGGCCGCGCGCTGGCGAAGCGCGACGGGCTGTATGGCTACGTCGACCTCGATGGACGCGAGGCAGTGCCGTGTCGCTACCGTCGCGCGACGATCTTCTTCGAAGGACGGGCGCTGGTCTGGGAGCAGGACGGGACGCCGTGCTTCATCGACCGCGACGGCGCGTTGATCGCGCCGTGTCTCGTCGCCTTCGACGACGCCAGCGGGCTCTGGGCGGAGGGCCTCCTGCGGATCCGCCGCGCACGTCTGTACGGCTTCCTCGACCTCGACGGGCGCGAGGCGGTGCCCTGTCGCTACCCCGACGCGCACGACGGATTCTGGTGTGGCCTCGCGGGTGTGTCTCGTGACGGGTGCTGGGGCTTCGTCGACCGACACGGTCATGAGGTCGTTCCCCCGCGCTACGTGTGGGTCGAGCCCTTCTTCGACGGCGTCGGCACCGCGGGTGTCCTCGGCGCGGCGGGGTACGGGCGCATCGACCCCGAGGGTCGCGAACGAGTCCGCTGCGCGTGGGCGTCTCCCGTCGGGCGGTTTCGCGAAGGCCGCGCCCAGGTGGACCTCGGCCCCCTCGTCGACCCCGGACGCGACGGCGCCGGCACCCTCGCCCGCGCGCAGATCGGCTTCGTCGACGAGCAGGGCGAGCTCGTGGTGCCCTGTCGATTCGTGTCCGCGACGGACTTCGCCGACGGCGTCTCCTGGGTGACCACGCTGGATCGGCCGACGCGCTTCGCGATCGACCGCGACGGTCGCGAGGTGCCCGGGCGCATCGACCTCGCGGCGCCGTGATAGCGTCGCGCGCATGGGTGCAGCAGGGCTTCGGGCGGTGCTCGTCGGTTGCTGTCTCTCCGCATGCGCCGCCGACGATCAGGGGGTGATCCTCGCCGGCGAAGAGATCGACGCGGGCGCGGTCCTCCTGCGCGTCGACGCGGGCTTCGTCACCGACCTCGCGAGGCCCGACGCCCTCACCCCCAACGACACACCGACATCCCCCGACGCCGCGCGGCTCGACGGCGCGACGAACCCGCGGGAGATCTGCGGCAACGGCCTCGATGACGACGCCAACGGGCTCGTCGATGACAGCTGCGCCTGCATCCCGGGCACCTCCCAGCGGTGTTACCCCCGTGAGCGCGCCGAGGCTGAGCGCCTGCCCTGCGCGTGGGGCACCCAGGGCTGCGAGGGCGAAGGCGAGTTCGGCACCTGGACCGAGTGCGTCGGCGCCGTCACCCCCGCCGAAGAGGTCTGCGGCGACGGCATCGACCAGGACTGCACCGGCGTCGCCGACGACGGCCCGCGCTGCGCGTGCGTCGCGGGCCAGACGCGTCCCTGCTACGACGGCCCCCGGGGCACGCAGGGCGTGGGCATCTGCCAGGTCGGCACGCAGACCTGCGCGCCCGACGGACGGAGCTGGGGCACGTGCCTCGACCAGGTGCTCCCGCGCGCCGAGATCTGCTCCAACCGCATCGACGACGACTGCGACGGTGTGGTCGACAACGGGCCGAACTGCGCGTGCGCGCCGAACGCCACGCGCATGTGTTACCCGGGTCCTTCGACCGAGATCGGCCGCGGGGTGTGCCGCGCGGGCACCCAGCGCTGCAACACGGGCGGCACGGCGTGGGGCGCGTGTGAGGGCGCGGTGGGGCCGTCGAGCGAGGTCTGCGGCAACGGCCTCGACGACGACTGCGACGGCACGCCCGACGACAACTGCCCCATGCCCCGCATCTGCATGGTCACCGTGAACCTCAGCGGCGACTGCCTCACCACGCGGTGCCCCGCAGACTGTCCGTACCCCATCGGGTGCGACATCCAGATGGCCGGCGGCGACCCGCGCGGCTGCGTCGCGAGCACGCCGGGCAACCCGGTGGTGTACTTTCAAGAGGGCGACGCCTGCGGGGCCGGGCGGGTGACGGGCACCCTGCGCTGCAGCAGCATCCGCGGCGCGGGGCTCAACGCGGGCAACTGCCCGATCAACAAGCCGCAGCGGTTCTACCCCACGAGCCGCGCGGGCTGCCCCGAGACCTGAGCCTGCGGAGTTCTTGTCACGACCGTTCGTCTGTCGTCTCGTCTCGCCATGGAGCAGCTCCTCTTCACCGTCCCCATCATGGCGCTCGCCATCGGCTTCACGGTCTGGAACATGCGCCGCAGCAAGGCCGCGGTGGCGAACATGGGACCGATGTTCCTGACCTTCTTCGAGCAGACCGGGTACCGCAACCCCGACATGCCCAACGCGCCGCTGCCCATGCAGGCCGAGGCCGCCGCGCAGAAGTACCGCGCGATGTTCGCGGGCGGCACCGGCAACACGATGATCGAGTACGTGCGCGACATGAACGGGCTCGTGCTGCGCCACCACATGACCTACCAGCACACCGGCAGCGGATACTCCATGGCCGCGGGCTGGAGCCTCGCGCTCCCGCGGCAGCCCCGCGCGGGGTGGCACATCGCCGAGAAGCGCTTCGGCTCCGTGGGCCTCGCGGTGAAGGAGGCCTTCACCAACGTCGAGACCGTGTGGTCCGCGGCGTACCCCAATCGCGTGTCGTCGGGTGACCCCGAGGTCGACGCGCGCTTTCAGTGCTACGCCACCGACCCCGGGGTGATCCACCACGTGCTCGCGCAGCCGGGCTTCAGGGCCGCGCTGCTCGCCTGCGCCGAGGTCGACCTGCGGGTGCTGCCCGACCGCGTGAGCTTCTCCGACCCGCTGCAGAAGAACCTCATGGCGGGCATGGGCGGCGCGATGGGCGCGATGGCCGCGGGCTACGACCCCGCCACGCTCATGCAGGCCACCATCCCCGTGCACACCCGCATCGCCGACCTGATGTACCAGGCCGGGGCCGCGAGCGTCTGACGTGTCACCCGAGCAGCTCCCGGTGCTCTGTCGTCGCTGCGGCGGCGCCGCGCGGCTGCTCGACGCGCAGCACCTTCAGTGCCCCTACTGCGGTCAGCAGGACGTGCTCCCGGCCGACGTCGTGCTGCGCAACATCGACCTGCGCGCGCGCATCGACGCCGCCCGCGCGTCGCTCGCGCAGCTCGACGGCTTCGGCATGGCGATGGCCCGGATGTACGAGGGCCGCGGCGGCGCGCTCCGCGTGATCGGACCGCTCTTCGCGTTCTCGTCGCTCGTGCTCGCGCAGGGCCTCGTCGGCGCGGCCACCGCGGCGGCGTCGGCGCCTGAGTCGCTGCAGGCGTGCATCGTGCTGCAGGCCGGCGCCTCCACCGCGCTGGTGTGGACGCTCCCGCTGGGCATCTCCCTCGGCCTGCTCGTCGCCCGGTGGCGCTACCGTCAGCGCGTGCGCCCCTGGCTGCTCGCCCGCGCGCCCCTCGCCGACGGCGCGCCCGCGCGGTGCCGCGTCTGCGGCGGTGACATGCCCACGACCTCGCGGGAGCTCTTCGTGGCGTGCCCCTACTGCAAGACGCAGAACCTCCTCGTGGGAGAGGTCTTCGCCGACCGCGCGCGGCGCCTCGCCGACGAGCAGGCGTCGCACCACGCGCGGGTGATGGGCGCCTCGATGGCGGCGTCGACCGTGGGCGCGGGGCTCGACCGGGCGATGTACGCGAGCGCGGCGCTGGGGTGGGTCGCGAGCCTCGCGCTCTCGGCGCTCGTGCAGCGCTTCGTGTGCGGCTGGCGGTGACCGCTACGCGCCGGCGTCGCCCGCGCGGAT
>JBILLI010000503.1:0-5777 GCA_044376155.1 Polyangiales bacterium | reverse complement strand
GCGTGGAGCCAGGTGCGGTGCTCGTCGTCGCGGCGACGACGGTCCATGGCCGACAGCGCGGCGAAGAGCGCGAGGGGGAGCAGGACCAGCAGCAGCGCGACGAGCAGGGTCTCCACGATGGGCTCAGGGTGGTAGCACACCGCCGCGCGCGATGCTTGACCGCGCTCCCTCGCGTCTCGCATGGTCCCCCGTCGGTGCGGACCGTCGCGGCGCTGCTTACGCTCTCCCTCACGCTGCACGGCGCCCTCGCGCGCGGGCAGCGCGACGCCGGGGTCAGCGACGCGAGCACCGCCGATGTGCCTGCCCCCCAGGGAGATGCGTCGGTCCCGGGGGATGCCTCCGCCGCGGACGAAGACGCCCCCGACCCCCTCGACGAGCCCCCCACGGCCGACGAGCAGAACGCCGCCGAGCGCGCCGCCCCCGACCCCGAAGACCCTGCGGATGCGGGCGTGGCCACGGGGACGCGGGAGGGCGAGGCGATCCCGGATGTGCCCCGGGTGGCGGTGGAGATCGCCGCGCTGAGTGACCGGGCGTGCCTGCGGGCGCTCTCGCGCACGGCGGTGCCCTTCATTCGCGTGCGCCAGCGCGTGCCCGGGGTGGTGCTGCCGGTGATGGTCCGCGGGCCCGTGCGGGGGGTGACCATTCGCGGGCGCGGCACCCCCGCGGAGCAGGAGCTCATGGACTGCCGCCTCGCCCTCGCCCTCGCGCGCTACGCCCCCACCCTGCGCGCCATGGGGGTGCGGGAGCTACGGCACATCTCCCTGCACCGCCCGGCCTCCGCGGCCACCATCGCGCGGCACCCGGTGCAGACCCGGCACCCCGCGGGCCTCGCCATCGACGTCGCCGCGGTGGTCTTCGACGACGGCCGGGTGCTCGACGTGCTCCACGATTTTCACGGCCGCCGCGGCGCGCCCGTGTGCGGGCCGACCGCCCGCGTGCCCGCCGACCCGGGCGCCCGGCGGCTCCGCGCGGTGGCGTGTGAGGCCGCGCGGCGGGGATACTTCAACGTGGTGCTCACGCCGAACTTCAACCTCGCGCACCGCAACCATTTCCACCTCGAGGTGGCGCGGGACGTCTCCTGGGTCTACGTGCACTGAGCGCCCGACGCCCCCCGGCGTTTGACAGAACCTCGGGGGTTCGCGTATCAACGCCGCCCCTTTCCTCAAGGATTGAGTGATGCAGAAGCCCAAGTTCAAGACCGTCGAGAAGTCCGCCTGGCTGTACGTGACCACGCGCCTGCACCCGAAGAAGGCGTCGAACATGAGCCGTCGCGCGGCGATTCGTTGCGGCTACCTCGCCACGGCGGGCAACCTGCTCGAGACCGAGTCGATCCTCCCGACGCCCCACTCGGGCGAGGCGATGAGCGACTACCGCGCCCGGATCAAGTCCGCGGGCTGAGCCGTTTCGCCCCTTCGTTGACGCCCTTCTTTCGCAGGCGATAGAACGTCTGCGTTGTCTGACTCCGACGACGGCTTCTCGGTTCGCTTCTGGGGTGTGCGCGGCAGCATCGCCGCGCCCGGTCCGTCCACCGTTGCCGTGGGGGGCAACACCAGCTGCGTCGAGGTCTGCGTCGCGGGCGAGCGGGTGATCTTCGACGCGGGCACGGGGGTGCGCGCGCTCGGAGAGACCCTGCAGCACCGTAGCCCGGTGCGCGCGAGCCTCTTTCTGAGCCACGTGCACTGGGACCACATCCAGGGCCTGCCCTTCTTCGCGCCGCTCTACGAGGAGGACGCATTGCTCCGCACCTACGCGGGCCGCGAGACCGGCCGCACGCTGCGCGGGGCCCTCGCGGGGCAGATGGCCTTTCCCTACTTCCCCGTGCGCTTCGAGGACGTGACCGCGTCGGTGACCTGCACCGACCTCGCGCCCCGCGACCGGGTGGAGGTGGGCGCGCGCGGGGTCATCGTGCACGGGGTCTCGGGGCACCACCCCGACGGCGCTTTCCTCTACCGCCTGGAGCACAAGGGCCACGCGGTGGTCTACGCGACGGACCTTGAGAGCTCCCCCGAGGTCGACGCGCGGGTCATCGAGCTCGCCCGCGGCGCCGACGTGTTGATCCTCGACGCGCAGTACACCCCCGAGGAGTACGCGGGGGATGGGGGCAAGCGCGCGAAGGTGGGATGGGGCCACAGCACCATGCTCGACGCCGCGCGCCTCGCCCGAGAGGCGGGGGTGGGAACCCTCGCGCTCTTCCACCACGACCCGGGGCAGAGCGACGCCGCCGTGGCCGAGAAGGAGCGCCGCGCGCGTGAGGTCTTCGAGCGCACCGTGGCGGCGCGAGAGGGCGCGGTGATCGACGTGACCCGGGCGAAGAAGCGCGCGCCCTGACACTTCGGTCGAGCTCGTCCCTGGGGCCGTGGTGTCACCACTCCGGGATTGCATCCCCGGTCCCCTCCGACGCACCCTCTCCCGCCACGGAGGACCCGCTGATGCCGTTTTACGACGAGCTCCCGCGCGACGGAGACCTGCAGGTGCGCACGGGGCTTGATGCCCCCGCGCTGCGACAGGACATTCTCGAGCACCTGCGCTTCACGCAGGCGAAGCACCCGCGCAACGCGACCCGGCACGACCGGTACACCGCGCTCGCCCTCGCGACCCGCGACCGGGTCATCGAGCGATGGGCCGAGACCGCGGCGAAGTACCACCAGGAGGACGCACGGCGGGTTTATTACCTGTCCGCGGAGTTCCTGATGGGGCGCGCGCTGCGCAACAACCTCTTGAACACCGGGCTCTGGGAGGCCGCCCAGGAGGTCGCGAAGGACTTCGGCCTCGACCTCGGACAGGTGCTCGAAGACGAGCCCGAGCCCGGCCTCGGCAACGGCGGACTCGGACGTCTCGCGGCGTGTTTTCTCGACTCCCTCGCCACCCTCGGCGTGCCCGCCGTGGGCTACGGGATTCGCTATGAATTCGGCATCTTCGCCCAGCGCATCGAGGGCGGCTGGCAGACCGAGCACCCCGACGAGTGGCTGCGCTTCGGCAACCCCTGGGAGGTCATGCGCCCGGAGTACACCGTCACCGTGCAGTTCGGCGGACGGGTGGAGGACTACAACGACCACCTCGGGCACTGGCGCGTGCGCTGGATCGGCGAGAACAAGGTCGTGGGTGTTCCCTACGACACCCCCGTGGCGGGCTACGGCGTGGGCAACGTGAACACCCTGCGGCTGTGGTCCGCGCGGGCGAGCGAGGAGTTCGACCTCGGGTACTTCAACCAGGGCGACTACGTGCGCTCGGTGGAGGAGAAGAACAGCTCCGAGGTGATCTCGAAGGTGCTCTACCCCAGCGACTCGGTGTGGGCCGGGCGCGAGCTGCGGCTCAAGCAGCAGTACTTCTTCGTCGCCTGCGCCATCGCCGACATCGTGCGGCGATACCTCAAGTCCCACTCGGGCTTCGACCGCTTCGCCGACAAGGTCGCCATTCAGCTCAACGACACCCACCCCGCGGTGGCCATCGCCGAGCTCATGCGCGTGCTCGTCGACCTCCACGCCCTCCCCTGGGACCAGGCCTGGGACATCACCATGGCGGTCACGGGCTACACCAACCACACGCTCCTCGCCGAGGCCCTGGAGCGCTGGCCGGTCTCCCTCTTCGAGCGCCTGCTCCCGCGGCACGCGCAGATCATCTACGAGATCAACGCGCGCTTCCTCCGCACGGTGATGAACCGCTGGCCCAACGACATCGCCCGCGTGGCGCGCATGTCCATTGTTGAAGAGGGCGGCGAGAAGCAGATCCGCATGGCGCACCTCGCGGTGGTGGGCGCGCACAAGGTCAACGGCGTCGCCGAGCTCCACTCCGACCTCCTCAAGCGCACCGTGCTGCAGGACTTCTACGAGCTCTGGCCCGAGCGCTTCACCAACAAGACCAACGGGGTCACGCCCCGCCGCTGGCTGCTCTCGTGCAACCCCTCGCTCTCGAGCTTCTTCACCGAGCACCTGGGCCCCGGCTGGCCCCGCGACCTCGACGCCCTGGAGCGCCTGCGACCCCTCGCCGAAGACCCCGCGGTGTGCGCGCGGCTCGCGGCGATCAAGCGCGAGAACAAGGTCCGCCTGGCCGACTGGGTGGGTGACACCTACGGGCTGCGGCTGAACCCCGACGCGATCTTCGACGTGCAGATCAAGCGCATCCACGAGTACAAGCGGCAGCTCTTGAACGCGCTGCACATCGTCGCGCTGTACCTCCGCGGCAAGCGCGCGCCGCGGGAGAACCACACCGCCCGGGTGTTCCTCTTCGGCGGCAAGGCCGCGCCGGCGTACCGCGCGGCGAAGCTCATCATCCGGTTCATCAACGCCGTGGCCGACGTGGTCAACAACGACCCCGACGTGCCCTGGCTCAAGGTGCTCTTCCTCCCGAACTACAGCGTGAGCCTCGCCGAGCGGATCATCCCCGCGGCCGACATCTCCGAGCAGGTGTCCACCGCGGGCAAGGAGGCCTCGGGCACGGGCAACATGAAGTTCTCGATGAACGGCGCGCTCACCGTGGGCACCCTCGACGGGGCCAACGTCGAGATCCGCGAGGCCGTCGGGGTCGAGAACTTCTTCCTCTTCGGCCTCACCGCCGACGAGGTCGAGGATCGCTGGAAGCAGGGTTACCGCCCGCGGGACCACTACGAGTCCGAGCCCGAGCTCCGCGAGGTGCTCGACCTCGTGCGCTCGGGGCACTTCAGCGTCGCCGAGCCCTCGCTCTTCCACGGCCTCATCGACGGGCTCCTCGACCACGACCCCTACCTCGTGCTCGCCGACTTCGCCGACTACGCCCGCTGCCACCGCCGCGCCGAGGCCGTGTGGAAGGACCCCGCCGCGTGGCACCGCATGGCCCTGCGCAACATCGCGGGCATGGGGCGCTTCAGCTCCGACCGCACCATTCGTGAGTACGCCGACGAGATCTGGCGCTGCCCCGCGGTGGTGCTCCCCGGGTGAGGGAAGGGTGTCTCTCGCACATCCTGGCGGTAGACTCCGCGGGGTGAGCGCCCCCAGCATCCCGCAAGCCGAGGTTCGCCCCTACAAGGTCGAAGACCTCCTCGTCCTCGCGCAGCAGGGGAGGCTTCGCATCCCGATGTTTCAACGCCCACCCCGGTGGCGCAGCGCACACGTCGTCGACCTCTTCGACAGCATCAAGCAGGGCTTTCCCGTGGGAACACTGCTGTTTGCGCTCCGTGAGGAGCCAGCGACCTCGGTCACACTCGGGCGGTTCACCGTCGACGCGCCCGCCACGCGCGACGCGCTCGTGGTCGTCGATGGGCAGCAGCGCGTCTCGGCCCTCGTGGGCGCGCTACTGCACCCCTCGGAAACACCGCGCGGAGATGTGCATGCCATCTGGTACGACCTGGAGAAGCAGCAGTTCTTTCGACCCGTCAAGGAGCCCGAGACCACCAGCGTCCCGGTGCGGGTGCTGGGAGACTCCAAGGCCACCCTTCGCTGGCTGAGAGGGTGGTCGATGAGCGATGAGCGCGAAGACCTGGTCGAACGAGCGCTGACGGTCGGCAAGCGCATCCGAGAGTTTCCGCTCTCGTGCGCGGTGGTCCCGGGTGACGACGAGCCCCGGCTGCGGCGGATGTTTCAGCGGCTCAACACCTCGGGCGTCGCGATGAGCGAGGACGACGTCTTTCGTGCGCTCTTCGGACACGACGGCGCCACCAACCTGGCCGCAGCTGCCGTGCGGGTGGAGAGCGTCGGCTTCGGCGCGCCCAACGAGAAGGACGTGCGCCAGTGCCTGCTGTGCGTCGGCGGCTTCGAGCCTCGGGAGGACTCGTCCGAGCTCCGTGAAGACGAGCTCGGTGCGCT
>JBILLI010000113.1:0-14611 GCA_044376155.1 Polyangiales bacterium | reverse complement strand
CCACGCCGCGGTGCTCGACGCGCTCGACCCCGCGCGGGTGTCTCCGCGGGTGCTCCTCGCGGGGGACGTCTTTCTCGTGCACGCCGAGGCCGTGGCCCGCGTGGGCGCGTCGCGGGTGACCGTGCTGGACGAGCTCAACGGCGAGCGCGACCCGGCCCTGGTGTGCGCGAGCCTGCTGCCGCGCTGCGCCGAGGCCCTCGCCGACGTCGACGCCGCGGTGGTGGTGGGTGACCGATGGGAGCTCTTGCCCGTGATCACCGCCGCGGTGCTGCGCCGCGTCCCCCTCGTGCACCTCGCGGGCGGCGAGCTCACCTACGGCGCCCTCGACGAGCAGGTGCGACACGCGGTGACCAAGGCCGCGCACCTGCACTGCGTGGCCCACGCGTCCTTCGCGCGGCGGCTGCGCGCGATGGGCGAGGAGTCGTGGCGGGTGCACGTCACGGGTGACCCGGGTCTTGACCTCGTGCGCACCCACGAGCGCGCCGACCTCGAGGAACTCCACGCGGCGCTGGAGCTGCCGGTGGATCGACGCACCGTGGTGGTGGCGCTGCACCCGGTGACCAACGCGCCCGACGAGGCCCTGCGCGCGTGGACCTCGCTGAGCCAGGCCCTCTCGCGCCACGACGGTGCGGTGGTGGTGACGGGCCCCAACCGCGACCCCGGCGCCGACGCGCTGCGCGAGGCGATGTCGCGCGCGTGCGCCTCCCGGCCCGGTCGGTGGCGCTTCGTCGAGCACCTCGGCGCGCGGCGGCTCTACGGCCTGCTGCAACGGTGCGGCGCGCTGGTGGGGAACTCCTCGGCGGGCATCTGGGAGTCCCCCTCGCTCGACGCCATTTCCATCAACCTCGGCACCCGGCAGGAGGGACGTCTCCGCGGTCCGCACACGCTCGACGTCGCCGCCGACGACGCGGTGGGGCTCCGCGCGGCCCTGCGTCGCGCCCTCGACGGCGAGCTGCGCGCGAGCCTCGCGGGCGTGCCCAACCCCTACGGCGACGGCCACGGCGGCGCCCGCGTGGCGGCCCTGCTCGCCGAGCTCCCCGCGCGAGATCGCTTGCTGCACAAGCGCTTTGACGACCTCGACGATGCGCGCTGAGCTCCTCGACAACGGCGCGCGCTGGGGTGCGACGCTCGACGCGCTCCGCGACCGCGGGGTGATCCGCGCCCGCGATCCGTTGTTCTCGGCGGCGTACCACCGCGCCCACGCCGCGCACGTCGGCGGCGACGCGCGGATGGTGGTCTGCGACGACGGCGCGCGCGCCCTCGCGCTGCCCTACCTCCGCGTCGGCATCAACGCGGATCACTTCGACGCCCAGTCGGCCCACGGCTACGGCGGGCCGCTCGCGACCACCCCCGACGCGGGCTTTCTGCGCGAGGCCTGGCACGCCGCCGCGGCGGCGATGCGCGACGACGGTGCGGTGTCGGTCTTTCTCCGCCTGCACCCGCTGGCGCGCAACGAGGCGCTCCTCCCGCCCCACGCCGCGTGCCGCGAGGACCGCGCCACCGCCAGCATCGACCTCCACGCCGGCCTCGACGGCGCGGCGCTCTCGGTGCACCGCAACATGCTCCGTCGGGCCGCACGACTCGGGATGTCCTCCGAGGTGGGACCCGTCGACGCCGGGGGCGCGGCGGCCTTCGTCGCGCTCTACGCCGCCACCATGACGCGCCTCGAGGCCGACGCGATGTACCGCTTCGACGCCACGTACCTCGACCACCTCCGCGGGCTCGGTGAGGGCGTTTCCCTCGCGCGGGTGCGCGGGGCAGACGGCGCGGTCCTGGCCGCGGCGCTGGCGCTCTGGGGCGCGCGCGAGGGCGAGTACCACCTCGCGGCGCGGGTCGCGGCGTCGGAGAACTGCGCGGGGAACCTCCTGCTGCAAGCGCTCGCGCAGGAGGGTGCGCGGCGAGGCCTCGACGCGCTGCACCTTGGCGGCGGTCGCAGCGCAGACCCCGACGACGCGCTGTGGCGGTTCAAATCGCGCGTGGCCACGGGGCGACACACCTTCATCACCGCGGGGTGGGACCTCGACGCCGACGTCGCGTCCTCGCTCCGCGCGCGCTGGGCGCGAGAGAACGGCGAGGCGCCGCGGTGGTTCCTGGGGTGGAGGCAGCCGCCGCGGGTGCGCACCGCGGCGTGAAGAGGGATCAGCGGGGCGCGAGGGCGATGCCGCGGAAGGCCGTGTTGGTCGCCGCGCGACGGATCTCGGTCCACACCGTGGCGTCGGGCATGCCGCCGCTGTCGGTGGCGCGGTAGACGCGGTTCGCGCTGTCGCCCGCGGTGAGCAGCAGGGTGACGTTGGACCCGCTGACGAAGCCCGTGATCGAGCGGCAGCCGTTGGCGAGGCCCATGCGGTAGGGGCCTGCGGAGGTCCAGGTGCCGCCGGTGAGGGTGTGCTTGTAGACGCCGCCCTGTCCGGTCATCGACGACACCGAGCCGTCGTCGCACTGGTAGATCGTGTCGATGCCCGGGGTCATGTCGCGGTCGAAGGCCACGAAGCCGTATCGCGAGGGCCCGCTCGCCGTGGGGAAGCCCGGGAGCAACGTGCCCTCAGAGCCCGCGACGCGGAACACCCCGTAGCCTCCGGTCTGCGAGACCGTGCCCCAGAGCGCGCCGTCGTAGATGGCCGCGTAGCGCACGTTGCTCGGGGTGGAGATCACCGGCCCGGAGTTCATCCCGCCGAGCATGGCGCTCACGATGCCGCCGGTGCTCGTGGCCTGCCCGAACGCCCAGAACCCGAGGCCGTCGACGCTCACCGCGCCGCGGACGTTGCCGCCCGAGAACGACGCGCCGAGCAGCGTCGTGGTGTCGACCGTGCCGTTGGTCGCGATGCGCGCGATGACGCGCGGGCCCATGCCCGAGGCGACGCCAGCGTCGGTGCTGCCGATCGCGTTGGCGTACCCACCGAGGATCACGTAGCGACGATCCACCGAGCGGGTGAGCTGCCCGTCGCTCGACGCGGAGCCCGAGAGCGCGAAGGGCTGGTTGCTCCCGGCAGGCATCGTCGGGAGCGGGATCGCCGGGGCGGCGTCCATGCCGTCGCTGATGCGCACGCGCTCGACGAACGCCGCCGTGGCCTGGTTGTTCAGCGCCGCGGCGCCGGTGCCGACGCGCACGACCCACACCTCGGTCGGCGTGGGCTCGGCGCCCGGGTCGGTGCGCGGGACGTCGGCGCCGATGACGGGCGGCGCGTCGACGGTCGCGACGTCGGCCGCGCCGCTGTCGCGAGCCCCCGCATCGGTGCCCGCGTCGGTGACGCCCGCGTCCATGACGGGCGGGCAGTTCACGTTGGAGATGTCGGACATGGACCAGGCGTGGAGCTGGGTCTGCGCGTTGAAGCGCCACAGCGGCGCGGCGACGGTGAAGGTGCAGCCCATGCGCAGGCCGAGCGACATGCGCAGCGCGCTCGCGACGCGGAGTCGGAGGTTGGTCACGGCCATGGGCACACCCATGGTGGTGATCTGCGCCGACTCGAAGCCCGTGCCCGCGGAGCTGAAGTTCGCGGTGGCGGCGCCCTGCACGCGCACCAGCTCGGACTCGTAGCCGTCGATGCCCGTGGCGAGGTCCGCGGCGCCAGAGAGGTCCTGGGTGAGCATCGCGAGGTTCGCGCCGGTGCCGGTGCGCGAGTAGCCTGTGACGGCGGTGATCCACTTCGCGCTCGCGCTGGTGCGCCCCTGGGTCACGGTGAACGACACGCGATCACCCGCCTGGGGCGCAGGCGTGAGCGACGCCGGATCCACGGCCACGAAGGCCGCCGGGCCGGTCATGCCCTCCTGCACGAAGAAGCCGCCAGGATCGTTCGCCGAGACCCCGCCGTCGACGCCGGGCGTGGCCGCGATGACCCCGGTGACCACGAGGTCGGTGAGGGCGACGTTGAGGGTCACCATGCCGCCGCCCACGATGGCGGCGCGCACCCCCGCGAGGCCCGCGATGCTGCTGTCCATCGGCGCCGCGGGGACGTCCTGCGCGCCTGCGTCGGTCGGGGTCACCACGTCGGTCGGCGCCGGTCGATCGGCGGGTGTGACCACGTCGGCCGCGGCGGTGTCCGCGGGCATCACCACGTCGGTCACGTTGCCCGCGTCGAACATACCGGGCCCGGCCATCGGATCCGTCCGACATCCCTCCGCCGCGACCGCCGCCGAGACCAGCACCCAAGCAATTCGTTGACGCATCGTTCTCTGCTCCTCGCCGTGGGGGGCGCTCCGCCCCGCTCAGACTCGCGCCGGGGGTACATCGACCCGGCACCCGATGCCAACTGCCACCCGGCTCTTGTCACCCGACCGTCGCCTCCGCGCCGCGCTTGCCGCACACCGCGGCGTTTCCCGTTGCGCGCCGCCCGGAATGTTGGGTAATGCGCGGAACCATTTTTCGGGAGGTCAACGGACCCATGCAACGCTCCGCGCGACGACTGTGCTTCGCCCTTGGCGCCCTCTTGATGCCCGCGGCTGCCTCGGCGCAGACCCCGTCTCCCTTCGCGTTCCGCGCGGAGCTCGGCGTCGGTGGGATGATCAACGACTTCTCCCCGAACGACGGCCGCGGCGCCCTCACGGGCAACGTGGGCGTGCGCTTCGCGTGGAACCCCGTGACGGCGCTCTCGATCCAACTCGGTGGCATGGTCGGCCGGTTCTTCCCCGACGGCGCCGACAACATCGGGAACTTCTCCGCCACGCTCGGTCTTCGCCTCGAGCCCTGGATCGGCCGCGCCGGCCGCCTCTGGCTCGACGTGAACGGCGGCGTCTACGGCCCCGGCCGTGAAGACGTCCCCGGCCTCGACGGCGGCCTCGGCTTCGAGTTCCGCATCAGCGACGAGCTCCAGCTCGGGCCGTTCGCGCGCTACACCCGCGCCTTCGGCGGCCTGCTCACCTACGAGAGCCTCACCGCGCAGCAGATCGCCGCGGGTCAGACCGCACGGCAGGTGGGCAGCGCCGACATCGACTACTGGGTCGCGGGCATCTCCCTCACCTACCGCGTGATGGACGCGCCGCCGCCCCCGCCCCCGCCCCCGCCGGCGGTCGACACCGACCGCGACGGCGTCAACGACCCCGACGACCAGTGCGTGAGCGTGCCGCAGGGTGATCGCCCCGACGCGAACCGCCGCGGGTGCCCGACCCCCGACACCGACAGCGACGGCGTGCTCGATCCCGACGACCAGTGCCGCGAGACCCCCGCGGGCGAGCACCCCGATCCCGACCGCGCGGGCTGCCCCGACGGCGACGAGGACTCCGACGGCGTGCTCAACCACGCCGACCAGTGCCGCACCGAGGCCGCTGGGACGCACCCCAACCCCGAGCGCGCGGGCTGCCCCGATGGCGACGAGGACCGCGACGGCGTTCACGACCACACCGACCAGTGCCGCACCGAGCCCGCGGGCTTTCACGCCGACCCCGCCCGCCCGGGCTGCCCTGCGCCGGACCGTGACCACGACAACGTCCCCGACGCCGAAGACGCCTGCCCCGATCGCGCCGGCGCGCCCTCCACCGTTCGCGCGCGCAACGGCTGCCCGGGCCTCGTGACCCTCACGGGGGATCAGATCCGCATCGCCCGCCCGGTGTTCTTCGCGGTCAACCGCGACACGATCCTCCCGGCGAGCAACCCCGTGCTCGACGCCGTCGCCGAGGTGCTGCGCGCGGTGCCGGGCATCCGTCGCCTCTCCGTCGAGGGTCACACCGACGACGTGGGCAACGACGCCGCGAACCTCGACCTCTCGCGCCGCCGCGCGCAGAGCGTGGTCGCCGCCCTCACCCGCCGCGGCATCGACGCGACGCGGCTCACCTCCGACGGCTTTGGCGAGACCCGCCCGCTCGTTCAGGCCGCCACCCCGGCGGCCCGCGCGCAGAACCGCCGCGTGGAGTTCCGCGTGGTGGACTTCCACGGTGAGGTGGGCGACCCGGTGCCCCCGAGCGGCAGCGCCACCCCCGCTGCCCCTGCTGCCCCTGCTGCCTCTGGGCCCGCCCCCGCCGCGCCCTGAGCGCGCCCGCCACCTCCTTGCGCGCGTTCGGGTTGACGCCCCCCTCGTCGGGTCGGCACCCTGACGCGCTTGCCCATGCCCCACACCCCTGCCCTGCTCGTCGCGAACCCCACGGCCCAGAGCGGTCGTAACGCCGCGCGCATCGCCACCGCCCGCGCGCTGCTCGACCGCGCGGGCATTCAGCACACCCTGCTGCCCACGCTCCCCCACGGCGCCACGGTCGGCGCGGTGGCCGAGGCCTGCGGCGCCCAGGCGTGGCGCTGCGTCATCGCCATGGGGGGCGACGGGACCTTCTCCGAGGTCGCGCGGGGCCTCCACGCCTCGGGCCGCGCGGAGTCTCTCCCGCTGGCGATGCTGCCCACGGGCACGGCGAACGACCAGGGCCGCTCCTTCGGCCTCTCGGCCGACGAAGACGCCCTCGCGCGGAACGTCACCGTGATCGTCGCGGGCCACGAGACGCGCCTCGACGCGGGCCACCTCCGGGCGCTCGACGAACGCGGCGCGGTGGTGCGCGAGGCGCTGTTCTTCGACTCCGCGGGGTGGGGCTTCTCCCCCCGCGCGCTCGCGCTGCGCAACGAGGACCGCAAGGTGGTCGAGTCGGTGCCCGTGCTGCGGGAGATCTGGCGCGATCAGCTGGTGTACGCCGGCGCCATGGCGCGGACCTTTCTCGAGGGCTACGTCGAAGACGACCGCTTCGACGCGACGCTCGTGCTCGACGGGCGCGACCTCGGGTGGACGCGGCTCACCGACCTCATCGTGAAGGGCACGCGGGTCTACGGCGGCATGTGGGTGCTCGACCCGACCTCGGCGCACGATGACGGCGCCTTCGAGGTGGTGCCGCTCACGGGGCGGCGCGACTGGATCTCCAAGGCCGTGGTGCGCCTCGACGAGACCGGCAACCTCGAAGACGCCCTGCGCGCCATCGGCGTGTCGCACAGCGCCGAGGCCCGCGGCGCGAAGATGTCGTTCACCTTTCGCACGCGCCCCGGCGCGCTGCCGCTCTTCGCGCAGATCGACGGCGAGGAGTTCCCCGCGACCCCGCGGGCCGAGATCGACGTGTTGCCGCGGGCGCTTCGTCTCGTCGTGCCGAGGGAGTGATGACGCGGCTCGCGGCGCTGCGCGAGACCCTGCGCGAGACCGTGCGGATCTTCAGCCGCCACGACGGCCGCATGCTCGCGGGCGCCACGGCGTTCTTCGCGCTGGTCTCCGTGGCCCCGCTGCTCGTCATCGCGCTGGTCGTGGCCGGCGCCCTGGTCGACGAGCGCGCCGCGCAGCGCGAGGTCTTTCACGGGCTCGCGCTCTGGATCGGCCCCGAGGGCGCCCGGGCCGTGCGCTCGATGGTCGCCAACGCCCGCGCGAGCGAGAGCGGCGCCGAGGTCACCGCGCTCTCGGTGACCGTGATCGTGTGGGGCGCCACGCGCCTCTTCAGCCACCTGCAGCGCGCGCTCGACCACCTCTGGGGCGTTCGCCCGCGCGAGCACACCGCGCTGCGCGCCCGCGCGCTGGGGCAGCTCCGGCGACGCCTCGTGGCCTTCGCGATGGTGCTCTTCTGCGGCGCCGCGGTGGTCTCGTCGCTCGCGTTTCGCACGGCGATCGTGGCCGCCGAGCGCCTGCTCGGCGTGGGCGCCCTCGCGCGCTGGCACCTGCTCGACCACGCGCTCACCCTCGGCGCCGTGAGCGCGCTGTTCACGCTGATCTTTCGCGCGCTGCCGCACGTGCGCATCACCTGGCGCGACGCCCTGCTCGGCTCCGCGGTCACCACCGCGCTCTTCGCGCTCGGGCGCGTCGCGGTGACGGCGTACCTTGGGCGCAAGGGCCTGGGCTCGGCCTTCGGCGCCGCGGGCTCGGTGGTCCTGCTGCTCCTCTGGACTTACTACTCGTCGCAGATCTTCTTCCTCGGCGCGGCCTTCATCGCCGCGCGCCGCCGCGTGAAGGGAGAGCCCCTGGAGCCGACCTCCGACGCCGTGGCGCTGCGCGAAGACGAGTGACCGCGCTCAGGGCGCGAAGCCGTCGGCGCGCAGGGTGAACGCGACCTCGGCGGATCCTCCCGCCGACACGGTCACCGCGCGACGCGCCTCCAGGGGCGGCGCGAAGTGTCGCCGGCCGGTGCCCTCCCGGCGGGCGATGGTGATGCCCTCGTGCCATGCGCGCAGCGTGTAGGTCCCCGGGGGCACGCCGCGGATCTCGAAGCGCCCCTGGGCGTCGGTCACGGCGAAGTACGGGTGCGGGAACGCGAGGAGGTACCCGAGCATCCAGAAGTGCCCGGCGTCGCAGGTGAGCCTCGCCACGCCGGCGCGCTGCACCACGCGCGAGGTCGCGATGCCGAAGGGCGTGGTCGCGTTGAACCAGTTGTCGTCCTCGTCGTAGCCGTAATACGCGTGCACGTTGTGGATCGCGCCGCGGTCGCTGTTCGTGAAGCGCACCTCGACGCCCGTGGCCACCGCGGTGACGTGCGGCACGTAGCGACACGCCGTCTGGTCGACCGTCACGAGCGCGCTGTCGGGCGCGAGGCCCGCGGAGATGTCGTCGAGCGAGAGGACCGTGAAGGCCACGCCGCCCGCCTCGCCCACCACCAGCGACTCCGCCGGCTGCGCGTCGCCGCAGACCGCGGGGTTGCCGATGGCGCCGACGGCGAAGGGCTCCACCGCCGGGCGAGGACCCGCCCAGCGCACCACGCCCCGGAGCGCCCCCGGCGAGGGCACCGGCACGACGCGGTAGAGGCCGCCCTGCGTCGAAATCGATTGCGGCGCAGGGGTTTGTGCGACATCGGAGGACGGCCGCGGCGCGTCGCGGCGGCACGCGACGAGGGCGCCCACGAGCATCAGCGCGCGCCTCATCGCAGCGTCGCGACGGCCTGGGTGATGCGGGCCACGGCGCGGTCGATGTCCTCGACGCTCACCGCGTACGAGAGCCGCATGTGGCCCGGCGCCATGAACGCGCTGCCGGGCACCACCGCGACGTGGGCCTCCTCAAGCAGCCACGCCGCCACCGCGAGGTCGTCGTCGAGGCGCGCGCCCTGGGGCGTGTGGCGGCCGATCCACCCCTGCACCTCGCAGAAGGCGTAGAACGCGCCCTCGGGCATCGCGCAGCGCAGGCCGGGCACCGCGCGCAGGCCCTGCACCAGGCGGTCGCGGCGCAGCGCGAAGAGCGCGCGCATCTCGGCGAGCTCTAGCGGCGGCGACCGCAGCGCCTCGAGGGCGGCCCACTGTGACGGGGTCGCGGTGCTCGTGGCGCCCTGCGACTGCACGGTCTCCATCGCCTTCGAGAGCGCGACCGGCGCGATGCTCCACCCCACGCGCCAGCCGGTCATCGCGAAGGTCTTGCTCACGCCGTCGATGATCACCGTGCGGGGCGCGAGGTCAGGCGCCACCGAGAGCAGCGAGCGCTGCGCGAAGCCGTCGTAGACCAGCTCGCCATAGATCTCGTCGAGCACCACCCAGCAGTCGCTGCCTCGCAGCACGTCGGCCAGGGCCGCGAGCTCGTCGGCGGTGTACGCCGCGCCCGTGGGGTTCGACGGCGAGCAGAGCACCACGGCCTTCGTGCGGGGCGAGAGTGCGCCGGCGAGGTCGTCAGGGGAGAGCTTCCACCCCGACTCGAGGGTGCTCGGCACGAACACGGGCTCGGCGCCGCAGAGCCGCACCTGCTCGGGGTAGCTCACCCAGCAGGGCGTGGGCACCACGACCTCATCGCCCGGCTCGAACAGCGCGAGCGCGAGGTTGAAGAGCGCGCCCTTGGCGCCCACGGTGACCACCACGTTCTCGGGCCGCGCGGGCACGCCGCGGGTCGCCGCGCTGTGCTCCGCGATGGCCGCGCGCAGGGGCGCAATGCCCGCCACCGGGGTGTAGCGGGTCTTGCCCTCGTGGATGGCCCGCACGCCCGCCGCGCGGATGTTCTCGGGCGTGTTGAAGTCGGGCTCCCCCGCGCCGAAGGAGATCACATCCACGCCGCGGGCGCGGAGCTCCTGCGCCTTGGCGTTGATCGCGAGTGTGGCCGAGGGCTTGACGACGTCGAGTCGGGCGGCGAGGGAGACGGGCATGGGCCGCATCGTAGACGACTTTCGACGCGGGTGAACGCGCCGGGTGTCGCGGCGCGTCAGAGTCCGGCGCGGAGGGACTCCAGCTCGCGCCGCACGTCGGCCGCGCTGGGACGAAATTGCGCGCGCTTGGCGAGCATGCGCGCGAGGAGGGCCTCCAGCGCGCGGGGGGCGGTCGGGTCGACCTGTCGGAGAATCGGCGCAGGTGCCTCCAGGTGCGCCCGCACGATCTCCGCGGCGTCGCCCGGGAACGCGGGGCGCCCCGCGATCATCTCGAAGAGCAGCGCCCCCAGGGCGTAGAGGTCCGCCGCCGGCGACACCGGCTCGGCCCGGATGCGCTCGGGCGCGACGTACCCGATGGCCATGTGGGCGCGCTCCCCCGACGCCGACGGCAGCGTCTCGGGCGGGCAGATCGGGCCCGGCGCCAGCGCGTCGATGGAGAGCTTCACCCCCACCGAACCCGGCGTCGCCGCGACGAACACCGCGCTCGCGCGAAGGTCCCGCGCGAGGACGTCGCGCGCGTGGAGGTGCTCCAGCAACGCCGCGAGGCGGGCGCCAGCCTCAAGCGCCACGGGCAGCGACAGCGGCCCCGCGGCCAGCAGGTGAGGCAGCGGCGGAGCCGTGACGTACTCGGTGATCGCCACGACCCGCCCCGCCACCGCGCGGTCGAGCAGGTCGAGCACCGGCACCAGCGACTCGTGCGGCGCGGCCATGCGAAACGCCTTCACCTGATCGTGGATGCGCGTGCGCGACGCCTCGTGCCCGAGCTCCACAGGCACCCGCGCGGCGACCACCGCGCCGCTGCGAATGTCATGCGTGCGATAGACCTCCGCGGTGGTGCCCACCCCGACGCGATCGACGAGGCGGTACCGACCGGCGACGACACGCCCGCCCAGCAGGTCGGGCCCGCTGTCTTCGAGGGTCGCCCCGTCGAGGGGACAACGCGGCGGCTTGCCGGGATAACTCGCGCGGCAGACGGGGCAGGTCTTCACACATCGAGACTGCCACGACCCACGGTGATCCACGCAAGCGCTCACGCGCAGAGAGAATTCGTGGGCCCTGAAAAATTCTCGTTGACACCCGGTCTGGAGCTGCTAGAAGGCGAGTCCTCCGACGCGCCCGTAGCTCAATTGGATAGAGCATCAGACTACGGATCTGGAGGTTAGAGGTTCGAGTCCTCTCGGGCGCGCAAGTAGATTGAAGAGACGAGGGCTCGCTCCACACCGGAGCGGGCCCTTCGTCATTTCTGGCGATCCTCTCTGCGTCGAGCGCTCAGCGGTCCTCGGCGAGAAGCTCACAGAGGGCATCGCCGTTCATCGCGCGCCACGCCGCCACCCGGCGGAGCGATCGGTGCCGGCGCCAGGCGTCGCGCTGTGATTGCGCGAGGCCCCAGGGAGCGAAGGCCGGGGCGAAGACCTCGGCGCGCCACAGGAGGTGGTAGACGCGCTCCCCGGGCCGCGACGGGCTCTCGCCGAACGCATGCCGCACGCGCGCCGCGGGCTGTCGCAGCGTGCGCAGGCGAATCGCGTGGAACCCATAGTCGTCGTACCGGATCACCGCGGGCGCCCCGGCGGCGTCTCGGCGAGTAGCCTCGAAGGCGAGGTCGACCAGCGCGCCGCCGCCCTGCGGCCGCTGCCAGCCCCGGTAGCGCCCGCCGCCGTCGGCCACCGAGAGCCCCAGGTCCACCGGCCCGGCGCGTCGCGCGTGGAGGAGCATCCGCGCGTCGGGCACGAGCGCGCAGCCCACCACGGCCGCGGCGGCGACCGCGAGGCCCCGTCGCCCGAGGCCCGCGAGCGCACCGACGAGCAGCACGAAGGGCCCGAGCACGGCGAAGCCGTAGCGCTCCGCGTCGACGGTGGGCATCGACCAGGCCCGCGCGGGCACGAGCATCACGGGCAGCGCCAGCGCCGCCGCGGCGAGGTACCCCAGCGCCCCGCGCACCGCCCCCGACGCACGCGCCCGCGACGCCGCGATGACCACGCCGACCACCACCGCCGCGCCCAGGACCTCGGCCACGCGCGAGGCGCCCGCGACGTGCCGCAGCGTCGCCACGCCGCTAAGCTGCCCGGTGATCATCCGCGCGGCGCCGAACGCGCCCGGGAGCAGCGCGGTCGACCCACCGACGCGGGCGTGCGCGGGCACCGCGAGCACCCCCGGGAGCACCGCCCCGAGGTGCGCGAGCCCCAGCGCCGCCGCGCCCGCCGTGCGCCACCGCGCGCGCCACGCCCACAACGCCGCGAGCCCCAGCGGGATCAGCGCGAGGGGAGAGAAATGCACCCCCACGCCGACGAGTTGCCACGCGAGCATTGCCCGAGCCTGTCCGCCGCGGCGACGAGCGTGCAGCAAGGCCAACGGCCCCAGCGTCGCGCACACCAGCGAGAGCGCGTAGGGGACCGAGACGTTGCGGCTCCAGAGCACCGACCACGGATGCAGCGCGAGGAGGATCGCCGCCGCCCGCGCGCCGCGGGGACCCAGCGGCTCATCACCGAACGCGCGCACCCCGACGCACGCGGCCGACACCAGCACCGCGGGCACCGCGCGCAACGACGCCCACGCGAGCGACACCCACGCCGCGGGCGCGAGGATCCACGCGAAGAGCGGAGTGACGAAGGCCGCCTCAGGCGGCAGCGAGACCCACGAACCGCGCGCCGCCGCGTCGGCCATCAACGCCCAGTTCCCTTCGTCCCCCGCGATGCCGGGAAACTCTCCGAGCGCCGGGAGCCGACACACCAGGGCCGCCACCATGACGGCGCACAGCTCCCAGGTGTTTGTGCGCCGCGCGCCCCCGAACGTGCTCACGAGGCGCTAGCATTCGCTGGAAGCTGATGAACACCGCCCAGGTGCATCGAAGCGCGAACTCTGCGGGTCATGGTGCGGCGTCGTATCACGCCGCGGCGGGCGCGCCTCAGGTGCGGGCGGTGGGCGCGGAAACCACCAGCGCGTCGACACCTCCACGAGGGCCCTGATGAGCCCGCTACGGATCATCCTCGCCGAAGACGACCTGCTCCGCGCGATCGACCTGCACGGCCACCTCGTCAAGCTCGGCCACCTCGTGTGCGCGCACTGCGACAACGCCCACGACACGCTCGTGGCCGCGACGACCCATCGTCCCGACCTCGCCATCGTGAGCGCAAACCTCCCCGAGGGGGCGCTCGCGCTCTGCGAGCGTCTGCGCCGGGACCTCAACGTCGGGTCGGTCATCATCTCCCGCCACCCCCTCGCCAAGGGCCCCGCGCTCGACGCGGCCGACCCCGCGGGCTGCCTCGTGACGCCCTTCAGCACCGAGCAGCTCAGCGCGGTGATCTCTGGGGCGAGCGCCCGCCGCTCCACCGAGCTGCGGCTCCGCGAGGAGCGCGCGACCGCGCGGGCGCACCGCCTGGAGAGCCTCGGGCGCATGGCCGGCGGCGTCGCCCACGATTTCAGCAACCTGCTCACGCCGATCCTCGCCAACGTGAGCTCGGTGCGGCGGCGCCTGCGCGACGACGACCCGAACAGCGCCCTGCTGGCCGACGCCGAGAGCGCGGCGCGGCGCGCGGCGGAGCTCTGTCAGCAGATGCTCGCCTTCGCGGGTCAGGCGCCCATGACCCGCGCCCGCGTCGACCTCGCGCGGCTCGTGCGGGAGATGCACCGGCTGCTGCGCGTGAGCCTGCCGCCGCGCACCTTGCTGCAGGTGAAGGCCGACGACCGCGTGCCCCCGGTGCTCTGCGACCGCGCGCAGATCCGGCAGGCGATCATGAACCTCGTGTCGAACGCGACCGAGGCGCTGCCCGAGGGGCGCGGCACGGTGAGCCTGGAGGTGCGCGTCGTCGAGCCCGAGCGACCGGGGGCCGCGCGACGCGTCTCCCTCGAGGTGCGCGACGACGGCTGCGGCATGAGCCCCGAGGTGCACGCGCGAGTCTTCGAGCCGTTCTTCTCGACCAAGTCCACCGGGCGCGGGCTCGGGCTCCCGGCCACCGACGGCATCGTGCGCTCCCACGGCGGCGCGCTCGAGGTCGACTCGGTGCCCGGGCGCGGCACGCGCATCCGCGTGCTCCTGCCCTCCGTCGAGGGGTCGGCGGAGCACGCAGCCTTCGTGTCGACGGTCACGCCGCGCTTCGTCGCGTCGGGCATCGCGGTGGTCGCAGACGACGAGGAGATGATCCGCCGCGTGGCCCGACGGCTGCTCACGGCATCGGGCTTTGACGTCGTCGAGGCAGAGAACGGCGCCGAGGCCGTGGCCCACGCCCGCGCCGCGGGGGACCGCCTCGCCATCGCCGTGCTCGACGTGATGATGCCGACCATGGACGGCATCGAGGCCTTCGCGCAGATCCGTCAGTTCTCCACCGCGCCCGTGGTGCTGGTGAGCGGCTTCGCGGAGCAGGAGGTGCGCGCAAGGCTGGGCGCGCTCACGCCCACGGGGTTCCTCTTCAAGCCCTTCGACGGCGTGTCGCTGCTGCGCACCGTCGAGGAGGCATTCAAGACAGCGCGTCTCGGGTGAGGCGCACCGCGACGAAGCCGTCGGTGCCGTCGACATCGGCCCTCAGCACCAGGCGGCGCGCCACGTGCCAGCCGGGGTTCGCCCGCACGAAGCCCTCCACCACGTCGTCAGACTCCTCGCGCGCGAGCGTACACACCGCGT
>JBILLI010000591.1:0-4877 GCA_044376155.1 Polyangiales bacterium | reverse complement strand
GCATCGTCGCGCAGGCGCAGGAGCAGGTCGGGTCGGTGCGCGAGGGTGCCCAGCCCCGAGCACGGCGCGTCCACCATCGCGAGGTCGTAGCCCCCCGCGGGCATCGCGTCCGCGAGGCCGCCGAGGCCCTTCGCGAGGTCCGCCGCGTAGGCGCCATGCGCGAGGCCGACGTCGAGCCCCTCTCGCGAAAGCGATTCCCGCAGACGCGCGAGCTTCTCGGGGAAGAGGTCGACGCTGTGCAGCGAGCCCTCGCCGCGGAGGGACAGGGCCAGCGTGGCGCTCTTGCCTCCGACGCCCGCGCACGCGTCGAGCACGCGCATCCCGGGTCGCGCCTCGGCCAGCGCACACACCGCCTGGGCGCCCTCCTCCTGGATCGCGAAGAGCCCCTCGCGCCACGCCGCCGCGCGCGTCGGGTCGCCTCCCCCGACGACGCGCAGCGCGGTCTCGGCGCGCTCACCGAGCGCGACCTCGGCGCCGGGGAGCTCCGCGCGCAGGCGGGCCGCGAGCGCCTCGCGGGAGGTGCGCGCGAGGTTCACCCGCAGCGAGACCGCAGGCGTGCGGGCGAGCATCGCGCGCAGGCACGCGTCGGCGCCCTCGTCGCCCAACAGCCCCGCCACGCGCGCGCGCACCTGCGCAGGGATCGACCGCAGCGCGAGCGTCACCCGGGCGTCGTCGGGCAGCGTCTCCGGGCGCTGCGCGGAGAGCTTACGCAGCACCGCGTTCACGAAGCCCGCGAGCCCGGGAGAGCGCGCGCGGCGCACCGCGCCCACCGCCGCGTCGACCGCAGCCGACGGCGGAACTCGTTGCAGCGCAAGGATCTGGTACGCGGCCACCCGCATCGACGCGAGCGCGAGGGGGTCCATGCGCAGCAGGGATGACGCGCCGTCGCGGGCGTGACGACCGAGCGCCTCGTCGAGCGCGGGCTGGGTGCGGAGCACGCCGTAGACGAGCTCGGTGCAGAGCGCGCGGTCGCGGGCGTCGAGGGCCGGCGCGCGGTCGAGCGCGGCGTCGAGCAGCGGGGCCGCGAAGGCGTCGTCGCGGGCGACGCGAACGAGCACGTCCGCCGCCCGGGCGCGGGCGTCACCATGAGAGGGCTTCATCACGCGCGGCTGTGTACTACGGCGCGAGGATCGGCGCGTTGTTGCGCGGGCGACGAACGACGCGATGGCGGGTCCGGGGCGTCGACGCGCGCGCGGACGCTCCCGCGTCGAGGTCTGCGCTCGCCGCCACGGCCGGCTCCGCGGGGACATCGGGCGACGCCGCGGGCAGGTCCGCGGGGAGGGCGGGCACGTCGGCGATCACGTCCTCGGCCACGACCGGGACATCCTCCGCCGCGACCGACACGTCGGGCACCGCAACGGGCTCGGGATCCGACGGGGCGGGAGGCGGCGCAGACACGGGGTCGACGGGAGGCGCGGTGACCGCCACACCCCCAGCGCGGGAGGCGCCTTGCCTCCACCAGAGGCCCCCCGCCGCGAGCAGCGCCACCAGGGCCAACGCGGCGCCCCACAGTCCGCGACGCGAGGGCGCAGGCGGCGCCACGGGGGCCACCGGCGGCGGGGCCCACTGCATGGGTGTGCCGGCAGAAGGGGCGTCGCGGGGAGGCTCCGTCTCGCCGAAGGAGAGGCCGAAATGCTGTGCGCTGGGGAGCGACAACGAGGTCGCGTTGCCGTCTCGCGGCGCGGGCGTCGACGGGTGCTCGTCGTCGAGCGAGCACCCCGTCACCGCGTCGAGCAGCGCTTGCATGGTCTGGTAGCGCTGCGCGCGGTCGGGCTGCAGGGCGCAGTCCACCACCGCGCAGAGGTCAGGGGGCAGCGCGGGATTCACCCGCGCGATGGGCGTCGGCGCCTCGGTGATGATCGCCACCAGGAGCAGGGTCTGCGTCGCCGCCTCGAAGGGCGTGCGCCCGGTGAGGAGCTGAAAGAGCATCACCCCCATCGACCAGACGTCGCTACGCGCGTCGACGTCGGCGTCGCCCCGCGCCTGCTCCGGGGACATGTACTCCGGCGTGCCGATGGCGAGGCCCGCGCGCGTGCGGCCGTTGGGCCCGAGCATCGAGTCGTTCATTTTCGAGACGCCGAAATCGATGAGCTTCGGCACCGTCGACCCGTCGGGGCCCACCGCCAGAAAGACGTTCTCGGGCTTGATGTCGCGGTGCACGATGCCGCGCGCGTGCACCGCCACCAGCGCCGACATCACCGGCGTCACGATGGCCACGGCCTCGGCGGGGGAGATCGCGCCGCCGCGCTCGGTCCAGCGCCCGAGGTCCATCCCGTCGAGGAACTCCTGCGCGATGAAGTAGGTGCCCAGCGCCCGGTCCTCGTTGACCTCCAGCACCTCGACGATGTTGGGATGCGAGAAGCCCGCCGCGGCGTGGGCCTCCTGCACGAAGCGCGCGACGACCTCACCGTGCAGCGCCAGCGTCGGGTTCAGCACCTTCAGCGCCACGCGCCGCCCCGTCCAGCCGTCGTGGGCGTCGTAGACCGTGCTCATGCCGCCCACACCGAGGGGCGCAGAGATGGTGTAGCGCCCACCGATGACCGTCCCCGGCGGGAGCGCGTCGGTGGCGAAGGGCTCCATGCGCGGGGCAGAGACTATCACCACGTCGCCGTCCGCTGCGCCAGCGCACGGTGCGGTGTCACCCCCGATGCCTCAGGGCGGGAGGATCGGCGTCACGTCCTCCCCTCGCCCGGGGATGGACCCGAGGTCGGGCTGAGACCCGCCTGCATCACGAAGCACTTCCGGATGTACCCACACACCACCATCGTCACCGTCGCCCCCGGGGCGCTCCGTCGGCGGGGCGCTGCGTCGCCCGACGATGAGCCCCACCGAGAGCGCGGCGACCACGGCGAGAAACGCGAGGTAGAGCACCACCCACCCCGCGCCGCGGCGGGCCGTGGTGACGTCGCCGAGGTCCTCGGGCAGCTCGGGGATCGCCGGGAGCCCGGGCGCCTTCTCCGCCGCGCGGGCGTCCTCTTCGGGGGTGCGCAGCGAGCGCGCGTGCCGCGCGGCCCCCTCGGAGAGCAGCCCGCACGCGAGCACCGCGTCGAGCATCGCCGACGCATCCGCCCAGCGGTCCCCCCGCTCCAGCGCCAGCGCCCGGTCCACCACGGCCGCCACGGGGGCGGGCACGGCCGGGCACAGCTCGCGCAGGGGCCGCGGACGCTCCGTGACGATCTTCACCACCACCAGGTTGTAGTTCGCCGCCTCGAAGGGACGCACCCCCGAGAGGCACTCGTAGAGCAGCACCCCCAACGCCCACACGTCCGTGCGCGCGTCGAGGTCGTCCTCGCCCCGCGCCTGCTCTGGGGACATGTACTGCGGCGTGCCCACCGCCGTGCCCGCCCGCGTGGTGCGCGCCTCGGCGTCGGCCGAGAGGATCCGCGCGATGCCGAAATCGATGAGCTTCGGCGTCACCGCGCCGCCTTCCCCGGGCGAGGCGAGAAAGACGTTCTCGGGCTTCACGTCGCGGTGGATGATCCCCGCACGGTGCGCCGACACCAGCGCGCCCAGCACGGGCACCGCGAGGTCCAGCGCGGCGGCGACCCCGAGCGTGCCCTCTCGCTCCAGGCGCGTCGCGAGGTCCTCACCGAGCAAGAGCTCCTGCACGATGTAGAGAGTGAGCTCGTCGGCGTCGTAGCCCATGTCGAGCACGTCGACGATGTTGGGGTGGCGAATCGCGCTCGCTGCGCGCGCCTCGGTCATGAAACGCGACACCATCTCGCGCCGCCGCACGTGCTCGGGGTGCAGCAGCTTCACGGCCACCGCGCGGTCGGTCCACACGTGCCGCGCCTCGTAGACCGCCCCCATCCCGCCGCTCCCGAGCAGGCGCGACACGCGGTAGCTGCCGCCCAGCACGCGGCCGACACGGGCTCGCAGGAGGTGTTCGTCCACGTCGAGGGCGCGCTTATAGCATCGCGCACGGGGTGCTACGGTGGCCCCTCCGTTGCGCGACCTCGTCCCCGTCCAGGTGCTCGCCGTGTGCCTCGCGGTGGCGCCCATCGCCGTGGCCCTCGCGGTCTTTCGCCGCATCGACGCGCGCCGCCCCGAGCCTCGGAGTGAGATCGCCCGCACGCTGCTCCTCGGCGTCGCGGTGTGCGTGCCGGTGTTCATCGTCGAGGCCTGGCTCAAGCGCGCGCTCGGCGCGCACTCCCTCGCGGCGGGGCGCTTCCTCGACGCCTTCGTCGTGGCCGCGCTCACCGAGGAGTCGGCGAAGCTCGCGGTGGTGCTGGGCTACGCGTTTCGCCGCGAGGCCTTCGACGAGTTCACCGACGGGGTGCTCTACGCGGGCGCCGCCTCGCTGGGCTTCTGCCTCGTCGAGAACCTCATCTACCTCAGCGACGCCTTCGCCATGGCGTTCTGCGCCCTGCCCGGCAGCGCCGACCTGTGCGCGCCGCACCCCCACGCCGAGCGCGCCGACGTGGTGATCCTCGGGCTCGTGCGGGCGATGACCACGGTGCCGATGCACGCCCTCTCGGCCGCGTGCATGGGGTACTTCATCGGCCGCGCGCGCTTCGCCGAGCTGTCGCCGCTGGAGTCGTCGCTCTCCGACCTCTCCGACGTGCTGCCCGAGCGCATCCCGCTGCGCGCGCGTTGGGTGCTGCTGGGGCTCGCCGCGGCGGTGCTGGTGCACGGCACCTTCGACTGGGTGGTCTACGCGCTGGGCGCGCGCCCGGTGGTCTTCGTGGTGCTGCCCGCGACGCTGCTCGCGGCGCTGGCGGTGGGCTTTCGCCTCGTGCGCCACGCGAGCGACATGGACGACGCGCTCCACGGCCACCGACGGAGCTCCCTGGTGCGCGCGTTTCGCGTGCGCTCAGGGTGAGTTGCGAATCGTCCCGGGGTTCGCGGTCTGCGCCGAAGGCATCTGGAACCCGTAG
>JBILLI010000502.1:0-5786 GCA_044376155.1 Polyangiales bacterium | reverse complement strand
CCGTCGCACGATCGAGACGGGCGGGTCGTGGCAGCTCTCGGTGACGCTGATCCGTCAGCGCGGGCTCATGAAGGAGGGTGACTTCATCCCCGACGAGGCCACCGCGGAGATGTCCGCGCGTCAGGCCGCGGCGGAGCGGGTGATCAACGAGGCGCTCTCCGACGGCGGCGAGCTCGCCACGCCCGAGTCGCGCCGCGACGGCGCCAAGGTCCTCGCGGTGCTCGGCCGCGCGTGGAACCTCAGCACCTCGGTGATGACCACGCTGAAGAACGTCTTCGGCAACGCGGGCGAGCGCCGCTTCGACGGGTACACCAACCGCGCGACCAGCACCCGCACCCGCGCGATGCCCCCGTCGCGCATCTCGATCCGCACGGTGCGCCTGGTGAACAACACCGTCAGCCGCGTCGACGGCACCCTCGCCGACGTGCTCACCGGCGGTCAGTACGCGTGGCGCGCGGCCGACTACCCCGGGCTCTGGAACACCGAGGGCCGCCCCGCGGCGATGCGCCGCATGCTCCGCGCCCTCAACGCCGACGCGCCCGTGATCGTCTCCTGGCTCGTGGACTTCAACGCCCTCAACAGCACCGGCGCGTTCACGATGGCCCAGCTCCGCACCGCGGGTCGCCCGGGTCGCCAGGGCGGTCACATGACCGTGCTGCACGACTACCAGGTGCGCTTCGCCGACGGCAGCGTGCTCCCCGCGGGCACCCCCGCCTCGCCCGCCGACCGCGAGCGCGCGCTCACGGGCACCGTGGAGTTCCTGCGCGTGAAGAACTCCTGGGGCGTGAGCCGCTCCGACCGCGCGTCGATGGCCGGCTACTACGACCTGAACCTCGACTACCTCCACGGGCCGATCTCCTGGGTGAACGAGGCGCGTCCGGAGTCCCCGGGCATGCAGGCGCCGCTCAACGAGATGATCCTCCCGCCGGGCTTCTGAGCCCCTCGTTCAACGCCCGCACCGCGGTCTCGGCGATGCGTCGCTGGGTCGCGCGGCTCGGGTGCGCCTCACACCCGTAGCCCTCCGCGGGCGTGGCGCCGTAGACCTCCACCCGCGCGACGTCGTAGCCCTCCTCACGCAGCCCCAACGCCACCGCGTCGGTCGCGGCGCGCACGCGCTGGAGGGAGTTCGCGCCCGGGGTCGGTCCGTCGTCGTAGATCATCGGCCCGACCAGCACCCGCACCCGCGCCGCGGGCGCCCGCGCGAGCACCCGACGGATCACCGCGCGCAGCGCCGAGGCGTACGCCGCGTCGTCGAGGGGCGCGTGGGCCACGTCGTTCGTGCCCACGTTCACCGTGATGTCCGTGGGGATCCAGCGGCCCTCGTCCCAGGGGTTCGTCGGGTCGGTGGGGATCGTGCGCGACAGCAGCGTGGGCAGCGTCTCGGGCTGCGAGGGGTCGTAGTTGCGCGTGAGCCCGCGGCCCGACCACGCCAGCAGGTGCAGCTCCGCGCCGAGCGCCGAGGCCGCGAGCGCGGGCCACGCGTGCGCCGCGTTGCGCGTCGACCCCGCGGCGACGCAGAACCCGTCGGGCCCGTCGACCCCATACCCCACCGCGATGGAGTCGCCGATGGCCATGAGTCGTCGCGCGGGCGCCGGGGGCGGGTCGAGCAACACGGCGCCGTCGACGAGCTCCAGGGAGAGCACCCGCACCGCGCCGAGCTCGGCTTCGGTGAGCTTCACCACCCGCGCGGTGTGGGCCCCCGAGGGCAACCCCTCGGCGAGCTCCAGCACCTGCACCCCCGGGCGGAGCGTGACGCGGCGCAGGGGGGCGCCGTCGAGGGAGATCCCCAGCGCGTCGGGCTCGGGCGCCTCTCGGGGGAACATCAGCTCCTCGACCCGCAGCGTCGCCCGCGTGCCGCGAAAGCGCACGTGCAGCGCGCTGTGCGGCCACGAGAGCCGCATGGCCCCGTCCGACTCGCGCGCCACCCGCCCCTCGTAGCGCAGCCGCGGATCGTCGCCGCGCACCCGCCGCGCACAGCCCACGGCGAGCACCGCCGCGAGGCATCGTGCGAGGGCGAACGATCGCCGCGCGGCGGGGTGGGTCCGGGGAGGCATGGGGCGCGCACCATAGCGCCCCCGCAGCGCCCGGGGGGTCAGGTCTGAGGTCGCTCGCCGGCATCGGCCTTCACGGCGCGACGTTTGCGCGCGAGCGATGCGGTGCCGTATCGTCTCAAAGGTGCTGATCTCGCTCGACCTCACGGCCTTGTCCGCGCAGAGCGGTCTCTCCCCGAAGCTGCTGGAGGTCTACGCCGAGGCCGCCGGGGTCGTACTCGATCGCTTCCATGGTCCGATGGGGTCTCCCACCCCCGCGAGCATCGAGGAGGGAGACCGGGCGACTCGCGCACAGATTCACTGGGAGCGCTCGACCGAGCAGGCGCAGGCGTCGCACGACAACCGCATCGACGCCTCGGAGTTCGCGGCCTGCGCCGTCGCGATCGCCGCCGCACATGCCTACGCCGGGCGGCGGGTGTTGCGGCGCGCGCTGCATGGGTCGGGCGCGGACTTCTTGATGCGTCGGCACGACGCCACCGGCGACGACTTCGAGCGACTGGAGGTCAGCGGGATCACCACCACGGAGCCCCCTCGAACGCGGCTGCGAGAGAAGGTCGACGAGCTGCGGCGAGGCAACGATCGGCGGCCGGGCCGCGCGCTGGTCGTCGCGTTCCCCGGGGAACGCGTGCGCGCGCTGACCGAGGTCGTGTCGTGAGCGATTACCTCGACGATCCCCGACTCGCCGAGGCCGAGGCCGAGGTCTTCGAGGCCGAGGCGGCCGAGCGACGCGGCGACCTCGTGGCGGCAGCGGCACGGTACCACCGCGCCGCGGATCGCTACGCCGAGGTGACCTTTGAGGTCCCCGTGTCACTGCCCCGGACCCGCTCGGTGTGGGCCGTCTCCGCCGTGGCCGCGTCGAGTCGCGGTCGAGACTTCGAGCGCGCCATCGCCCTCGCCGAGCGCTTCCTCGCCGAGCCCGACGGGCTCACCCCGGCAGGCCGACAGGAGCTGCGCGAGCTCCTCACGGTTGCTCGCTCGCTCCGCCCTGCAACCACGGCGCCGCGAACCAAGCTGCTGCGGTGGCGCGACGAGATCCGCTGTGCGGCGTGACGCGATGACGACGCTTTCGCTGAACGATCGCGGCCTCGACCTGATCCTCGGCGGCGGTCTGACCTGGATCGAACGCGTCCCCGGCAAGGCGAGCACGACGATCCTGCTCCGCGGTGAAGCGGGCACCGGCAAGACCCTTTCCGCCCTGCACATCGCGCGCAGCCTCGCGATGGCCCTCAACGGAGACATCGCGTGGACGGGCGTGGAGATTCTCCCCGCGGAGGTCGCCGCGCAGCACACGAGCCTCTGGCCCAATGACACCACCTTCTCCGTGGTGCACCGTGGCACGACGGAGTCCTCCGTGCGCCGAGCGATCCACGCACGACTGCTGGGCCCCCTCGAAGACGCCGCGCAGCTCGGCGACGCGCTGGAGGCGCTCTGGCCCGAGTTCGCCGGCGAGCACCCGCCGCGCGTTCTCGTGCTCGACTCGCTCACCGATGGCTACGCGCTGGGCGCGAAGGTCCCGCGCGCGGTGGTCGATGGGGTCTGCAAACTCGCCGCGCACTGGAACGTGGCGCTGGTGCTGGTGGAGGAGGCGCGCTTCGGAGAGCCCTCCCCCTGGCCCTATGCGGTCGACACCGTGGTGGAGCTGCGCGCGGCTGAGCGCGGCGTGCGCAGCCTCTGCGTGGCGAAGCACCGCTTCGCGCCGAGCGACGCGGGCCCGCACGCGCTCTCCTTCATCGCGTCGACCGGCATGCGGGTCTCGCCGCGCGTCGGCTCCTGGACGCGCATGGAGCCCTCCACCAGCACACAATTTCGCGGATGGCTCAAGGTCCCCGGGCTCGCGGGTGACAAGCTCGCCAGCGCGGTAGCGGTCTTTGGTCCGGCGTCGACGATCCGGCGCTACGCGTTGTCGCTGGTCGAGAACCATGGGACGACAGTGCTGTTCGACCTCTCTCAACCGCGAGGTGCCCGCGGCGAGCTCAGCGACGGCGTCTGGATGGGCGTTCGCGCGACCGACGCGTCGCCCTCCGAGACGCTCCGAGACCTCCTCGACACGCCCGAGATTACCGGGGCGCGAACGGTCGTGCTCGGTGACATCATCGCCCTGCGCGACCTCTGGGACGCCCGGGAGACCTACGCAATGCTCGCGACGCTCGGCGACCTTCTCCGGCGTCGCAACGTGCCGCTGGTGCTCTTCGAAACCTCGGCGGCGCGCGCCGACGGCGTGACCCCCGAGCCGTTCCACGCGTCGCAGTGGCAGCCCCGCGCGGGCCTCGCGCTCCCGATGATCGCAGCGCTCGGTGACATTACCGCCGAGTGTGTGGTCGACGATTTTGCGCAGCGTACTGCGAGGGCTTTGCCGTTCATCCTCACCGACCGACGCACGGGCGAGGTCGGATTGTGGCCCTTTCCCTTCGCGCCGCCATAACCCTTCGTGCCGCCCACGAGGCTCGACCCGCGTCGCAAAGGGGTCACGTCGTGGATCGCACAGGCGCCGCGCAGGCCGCGTACCCGAGGACCTTCGGTCCATCGCGCGTGCCTGTGGGCGTCGGGGTCCACCCCCGGGCGAGGCGCGCGTCGAGCAGCGCGCGCGCGGTTGGAGGAAATTCCCAGACGGCGACCGCCGTCACCGCGCCGAGTCAGGTGGTGTCGAACACCAGCCAGCGCCGTCCCGCCGACACCACCACGTCGAGGGTGAACTCGTCCTGGTGGATGACCTCGGTGATCGCCGCGGGGGGCTGCGCCGCGAGGCACCACGCCACCACCTCCGAGAGGGTGCGAAGGCCGTCGGTCTCGTCGGTGCGATCGGTCACCGCGCGCGCAGCCCGCGGAGCAGCTCCGTGGCCCACTGCCTGAGCTGCTGGAGTTCGGCCATGGCGGCCCGGCGCTTGTCGTCGTCGAGGGCGCGCAGCGCCGCGAGGCTCTTCGCCCGCGTCGACTCGTCGCCCGCGAGCTTGTTGAAGCGCTGCACGCGACCCGCGACCCGCTGGCCCGTGAGCCGGGCGCGCGGACCGGCGCCCCGCTTCGCCCGCAGCGCGGCGACGTAGTCCCGCGTGGCGCGCGTGGAGAGCTTCATCGCGGTGACGTGCTGCGCGGCCTTGCGCATGGCGGCCTCGTCGCCGAGGGGGAGCAGCAGCTCCTTGCGCCCGGCGTCGAGCGACCGCCACGCCTCGTCGCCGATGCGCTTGTCGCGCGCCGCGATGTGCAGCGCGACGTAGAGCGACCGCTGCCCGAGCCGCAGCGTCGGGCCCCCCGCGCGCCGCAGGAGCTCGCGCCACACGGGGTTCTCGCTGCGCTCGTCGAGGGCCGCGGCGGCGTCGTCGGCGAAGACGTGCACGAGCAACCAGCGGCCGAAGCCCACGATGGCGTCCTCGGCCGCGTCGGCCGCCTCGGCGCCGCGCCGCAGGGCCTCGGCGAGCACCTGCCGCGCGGGCGCGTCGAGGGTGACCTCACCGACCACCGCGAGCGCCTGGGAGACTCCCTTCTTCTTCACCATCGACCGAGCGTAACGCACCCGCGGGGACAGGGGGCGCGAGGTCCTTCTGGCGCCAGAAGGATTTGCAAACCATCGGGATCACAAGTGTTTTTAAAAAGTTTTGTACCGGACGGCTGGCGGGTGCGCCGGGCAGATCGCCGTCCTTCGGGCGGCGCTTGCGCGTCGCCGACCTACATGGCACCCCGGGGAGCACCATGGGGATCCACGATCCGCGCGCGGTCTCGCGCAGCCAGGCCGCGACGTGG
>JBILLI010000056.1:0-19655 GCA_044376155.1 Polyangiales bacterium | reverse complement strand
GTCCATCGCGGCGAGGGTGGGGAGCTCCGAGGTGAGGTCGAGCACCGACGTAACCCCCTGCGCCACAAGGGATTCGATCTCCCCCGGGAGCAGCCGCGGCCCCACCCACACGCCCGGCGCGACCTCGCTGGGGCCGTCTCCCCGGCGCGCGAGGCGGGCGAGGCGCCAGGTGCACCAGCTCACCGCGCGAAAGGGGAAGAGCACGGGCTGCAGCGCCGGCCAACGCTCGCCCTTGAGCACGGGGCCCGGGCGCCCGCCCAGGGCGGCGTGGAGGTACAGCGCGGTGGTCGCGAGGAGCGAGAGCGCGCCCCAGGCCACGAAGACCCCGAGCGCGACCGAGAGGGTGCTGTAGAGGGCGGCGAGGGCCCACACGGCCGCGTCGACCCCGACGAGGAACAGCGTCCATCGCAGGGTGTCGCGGTCGTGGACCGTGAGGGTCATTGGGGGGTATCAGCGCGCGGCGCGAGGGGCGCACCGCGCGGGGGGGATGGGCGGAGGGTGATCAGCCCTTGGCCGCGGCGGCCGCCATCTCGGCGACCTCCTGGGCGAAGTCCTTGGTGGGGGCCTTCTCGATGCCCTCACCGACCTCGTAGCGGGCGAAGCGGGTGATGGCGGTGTTGTTCCCGAGGGCCTTCTGGAGCTGCCCGATGGTCTTCTGCGACTCCTTCACCGAGGTCTGGTCGAGCAGCACGATCTCCGTGAGCCACTTGCTGACCTTGCCCTCGAGGATCTTCTCGCGGACCTGGGGGTTGCGCGCGCGGATCTTGTCCGCGTCGCGCTGGTAGCCCTGGAGGTTCGTGCGGAACTTCTCGTCCTCGGTCACGAGGGCCTGGGCCGCCGCGTCGAGGTCCGCCGGGGGCTCATTGCCCTCTTCCTTCGCGCGCTCCACGAGGAGCACCTTCACGCGCTCGATGAAGGCCGCGGGCTCGTTGAGGATCTTGGCGTCCTCCTCGTCCATCTGGCCCGAGAAGACCTCGCGCTGCTTCGCCACGACGGCGTCGTCGACGTCGCCGCGGGTGAGGTAGCGCGGGCTCATCGACGCCACCTGGAGGGTGACGTCGTCGGCGAACTCGGTCACCGCGGGGGTCACCGACGAGGCCGAGACCTCGACGAGCACCGCGATGCGGTCGTTGGAGTGCACGTACGTGCGCAGCACCGCGCTGGGGGCGGCGGTGTAGAGGGTGACCCGGCGGAGCGAGTGCTTCTCGCCCGAGCGCCCGGTGACCTCGGCGATGCGCTCCTTGAAGGAGCCGCCCTCGGTGGCCGCGGCCTCGAGGGTCTCCACGTCGCCCGCCTTGTGGGCGATGGCGGCGTGGAGCAGGTCCTTGAGGAGCGACTTGAACTCCGCGCCGCGCGCGACGAAGTCGGTCTGGCAGTTGAGCTCCACCGCGGCGCCCACGGTGCCGTCGGCAGAGACCGCTGCAGCCACGGCGCCCTCGGCGGCGATCTTGCCGGCCTTGGCCACCGTGCCCTTGATCTCCTTCTGGAGAATGTCGATGGCGGCGTCCATGTCGCCACTCGCCCGGACGAGCGCGTCCTTGCACTTGCCCATGGGGGCCTGGGTGCGGTCGCGCAGTTGCTTGACCATCGCTGCCGTGATCTCAGCCATCGGAGTCCTCACTCTGTTCGGGGCGCCGTGTGTGATGGGGCCCCTACCTGTTGCGGTGTGTCACCGCAGTCATTGGGAACATCGCCGTCGTTGCGGGGGAGTGACACGCGGGAGAATCTCTCGCGCATCGGTCCCTCGTCACGGCGCCCCGGGAGACGGCGACGCCGTGACGCTGGGACGAGGGGAAGATCAGGTGGGCTTGTCGCTGCCGCCGACGGAGGCCGTGCCGCCGCTCATGACCACCACGGGGGGCGTCACGGTGGGGCGCGGGCCGCCAGGGCCACGACCGCCGCCGCCGCCGGGGCCACGGCCGCCGCCGCCGGGACGACCGCCGCCGCCGCCGGGACGACCCGGGCCACGGTCGTTGCCGCGGTCACGGCCGCGCTCGCGGTCGCGGTCGCGCGGGGACATCTCCACCGTGCGGTCGCCGCGGCCCTCGTCGGCGCCGTGGGTGTCACGGCGCTTCTGCGCGCCCTCGATGCAGGCATCGGCGATGCGGGCCGTGATCAGCTTGATCGAGCGGATCGCGTCGTCGTTGCCCGGCACCGGGAAGTTGATGAGGTCCGGGTCACAGTTCGTGTCGGTGATCGCGAGGATCGGGATGCCCAGCTTGCGGGCCTCCTTCACGGCGATGTCCTCGAGCGCCGGGTCGATCAGGAACACCGCGCCGGGCAGGCCCGACATGTTCTTGATACCGCCGATGTACTCCTCCAGACGCACGCGCTCCTTCTCGAGCCCGAGGGTCTCCTTCTTGGGGAGGTTCTCGTAGGTGCCGTCTTCCTTCATCTTCTCGATGGTGCGCAGGCGCTCGATGCCCGTGCGGATCGTGCGGAAGTTCGTCAGCGTGCCGCCGAGCCAGCGGTTGGTGACGTAGTGCATCGAAGACCGCGCGGCCTCCTCCTGCACGATCTCCTGCGCCTGACGCTTCGTGCCCACGAAGAGCACGTGACCGCCGCGCGCCACGACCTCGGACACGAAGTTGTAGGCCTTCGTGAAGAGCCGCGCCGTCTGGTCGAGGTCGATGATGTGGATGCCGTTGCGGGCGCCGTAGATGTACTGGCGCATCTTCGGGTTCCAGCGCTTGGTCTGGTGGCCGAAGTGCACGCCGGCTTCGAGCAGCGCGCGGACGGGGAGAGGGGCCTCTCCGGGGAGGGGCATCACGGCGTCGATGGTCATGGTCATACTCCGATGGGTTGTTGCCTCCCCTGCCGCGCGCCACCGCCGAGACCCGCGCGTCGCGCGGGCACCCCTCGGAGCTGGTGGCCTCGCGTGAATTTCTTCGCGCGAGGGGCCGACGCAGGGTGTGGATTTTCACCCGGGGGAGAAATTCTCCCGGTGTGAAGGGCGCGCGGTGTAGCACCGGTCGCGGCAGATCTCAAGGGCGGGGCGCTGCGGCAGACCTTTCGCATTGACCCGGGCGCGCACAACGGCGAGACCTTCAGGCATGACCACCGTGGCGATCATCGGCGGAGGCCTGGGTGGCCTCGCCGCGGGGTGCATCCTTCAGCGCGCGGGCGCGCGGTGCACCGTGTACGAGCGCCGTGACCGCATCGGCGGCGTCGCGAGCACCCTCGTGGGTCCGCAGCACACCCTCGACGCAGGGCTCTCGTGGCTGCAGGGCGCCGACGGCGCGGGCGCGTCCCGGGGGCTCTTCGACGCGCTCGGGGTCTCGTCGGCGGGCGTGCTCCGCCCGGAGCCTCTGCTGGTGCGTCTGCTCGACGCCGAGACCGGCCGGCGCCTCGATGTCACCGCCGACCTCACGCGCTTCGAGACCGACCTCGCGGCCCTCGCGCCCGAAGACGGCCCGGCGATCGCGGTCTTCCTCGAAGGCGCGCGGGCGTTCTCGGCGCACGACGCCGCGCACCTCTCGCTGCCCGACGCGCCCGAGCTCGACGGGGTGCTCTCTCGCGTGACCGACGGCTGGCGCGCCCGGGGCGTGCGCCGTTGGATCGCCGCGTCCCCGTGGCGCGACGTGGCCATCGACGCGTGGGCCGAGTCCCTGCGCGCCCCCTTCGCGCGCCGCGCGCTCTGCGCCCTCGCGGGAGAGTCGGCGCCGCCGTGGCGCGCGATGATGCTCCTGGGGCAGCTCGCGCGGGGCGGCGTGGTGCGGGTGCAGGGGGGCGGCGCGGCCCTCGCGGCGACCCTCGCGAAGGCCTTCATGGCGCAGGGGGGCGTGCTGCGCACCGACGCCCGGGTGACCCGCATCGCGCGCGACGGCGCCCGCGCGACGGGCGTGGAGCTCCCGGGCCGCGGGGTCATCGCGGCCGACGCGGTGGTGTGCACCACCGACCCCTGGCAGACCCACGAGGCGCTGCTCAGCGGGCACGACCTCGACGCGAGCACCGCGGCGCGCATGGCCACGGGGGGCGTCGCCTGGCCCACGGCGTACGTGCACCTGCTGGTCGAGGGCGCCCTCCCCGACGCGCCCTGGCGCGCGCAGCTGCTGCTCCCCGAGCCGTGGCTGGTGGGCGATCACGCCCTGCGGGAGCTCCCGCTGCGCTACCTCCCCGAGGGCGAAGGGGCGACGCCGCCGGGGCACACCACGGTGCAGGTCGCGGTGGAGACGTCGTGGTCGTGGTGGAGCGACGACGACGCGAAATCGTCGGCGATCCTCGATGTGCGCCGCACGGCGCTGGTGACCCAGGTGCTCACCCGCTTGAACGCGCTGCACCCGGGTCTGTCGCGCCGCGTGCGCCGCGCCGAGGTGATCACCCCCGACCAGTTCCACGCCGCCACCGGCGCGCACCAGGGGATCACCGGGGGGTGGCTGGGCACCCTCGACGCCGCGCGCAACCCGCTGCCCCAGCGGATCACCGGGCTGCGCAACGTGTACCGCGCGGGGCAGTGGGCGGCGAGCGCCCCGGGCGCCCTCGCGGCGATGCACGCAGGACGTCAGGCCGCGCAGCTGCTCGCGGCGGACCTGGGGCTGCGCGAGAGCGCCGCGCCCCGCGCGATCAGTTGAAGATGCGCCCCGACGAGAGCGGGTTCATCAGGAACTCGAGCAGCCCCGAGCGGCCGCTGTCGACCACGTAGAGCCGGTTCACGCTGGGGAGGAAGCGCATCGCGACGGGCAGCGAGCCCACCGTGGAGGTGCCGCTCACCGTGGGCACGCTGATGGGCTCGTAGGCGTTGGTGATGGCGAACTGGATCTGCGCGTCGCGCGGCACGACGTCGATCTGCACCCGCCCGGCGCCCTCCAGCAGCGGCGGGAACACCTGGAGGCAGAGGTAGGGGTTCGCAAACACGGGTGAGGTCGCGGCGGTCACGGTGTTGCCGGTCAGCGTCTCGGTCATGCACGCGCGGCCCGCGGGGCACCGGGGCACGGTGTTGCCCTCGAAGCGTTCCCCCGCGCAGCGGCCGGCCTGCAGCGCGGTGATGGCCGCGCGGGCGGGGTCGATCTCGCAGCGGCCGTCGCTCGCCGCGCGCACGTCGTGGAGGAAGCCCGAGCGCGAGCCCTGCACGAGCCACTGCTGGCGGACGCGCACGCGAAAGCGGGTCGCCTGCGGGAAGCAGCGGGTCACCACGTCGGGGGTGATGCCGTCGGGCATGCGCAGCGTGAGGCGGGTCTGAGACGCCGCCTCGAGCACGAAATCGCGGCCGAGGGGCAGCGCCGCGGAGCCGAAGATCTCCCGGCAGAGGGTGCGGTCGGCGCTGAGCGGCGCGGGGTCGCCCAGGAGGCTGACCTGATCGCGCGCGTCGGCCTGCGCGAGGGCGCCGCGCGCGCAGAAGAAGGCGCCGGGCGCCTCCAGCACCACCCGGTCGCCCTCCACCGAGAGGGCCGCGCCGTCCTGCTCCAACCCGGGGATCTGCCCTTCCCAGGTGAGGCCCCACACCTCGTTGCGCGCGGCGTACGCGTCGATGAGGGTGCCGACGCCGCCGGCCGCGTCCTCGCGGCGCAGCGAGACGCCGTAGTTCGAGAGGTTCGTGGGGTTCACGTCGTCGACGTTGGCGCCCTCGGCGGTGGGGCAGACGTAGCGGTCGGCGAGGTCGCGGGTGGGCGTGCAGGCGATGGCCGGGGCCGCGCGGCCGGAGAGCTCCACGCGCAGGGTCTCGCCCGTGAGCGCAGTCACCTTCGGCGCCTCGGTGAGCCGCGGCGGCGTGAGCAGCAGGCCGTTGGCCCGCGCGGCGTGCCGCAGGTGGCGGTACGCGGCGCGCGTCGCAGAGGCGCTCCCCGAGGCGCAGTTGAGCGCCCGGCAGGCGGCGTCGTAGTCGTCGACATCGACGAAGGCGAGGGTGCCGTTGCGCAGCACCACGCCCACGAACACCCCGCGCAGGATGTTGGTCGCGAGGGTCACCCCGTTGCCGCAGTCGCGCGGCGTTCGCTCGCACGGCGCGGTGGCGTTGACCACGACCCGCGAGGGGTCGAGGGGGTCGGTGACGGCGTCGTACTCCGCGGTGTTCAGCGCGATCACCGAGGTCGCGGCGGTGGGGAGCGGGACCTGCTCCTCGGTCAGCGTGGGGTCGATGCGCCGCCCGGTGGGGTTCGGTGACGGGCGCAGGTTGGCGCGCACGCGGGCGTTGCGGGTGAGGTCCCACACGTGCACGGAGCCGTCTTCGGATGACACCGCGTAGAGGTACTGCGCGAAGCCGCAGTGGTCCGGGTCGGTCACGGGGTCGCAGGTCTCGCGCGGCACGGGCACCGAGGGCGCGGGGATCACGGGCGTCCCCGCGCGCGCCCAGCCCGTGAGCGCGATGGAGCGCGTGCGCACGCCGAGGGGGATCGACGCGGTCTCGCGCAGGGGATACCCCTCCAGCACGTGGACCACCGGGGAGCCGTCGTCGCTCACGAACACCCGATGTGACCGGGTGTCGAGCGTGATGGCCGAGGGACGCACCCGCCCGGCGACGCCGCCGAGGTCGACCCGCCCGAGGCTGGTGACGTTGGCGGGGTCGGTGACGTCGAAGAGGGCCACGGCGCCCCGCGAGGGCAGCGTGGCGTAGAGCACCCGGCGGCCGGCCACGGAGTCGACCGCGAGGTCCTGCGGCTCGCCGTCGACGTCGATGGTGCCCGACAGCAGCGTCGCGGGCTGCGAGGGGTCGCGGCGCAGCCCCCGCGCGTCGATGCGCTGGATGCGGCGCTGCGAGGCGCTCGACACCCACACCACCGGGGGCGCGGTCGGGTTCGGGTCACCCACCCCGCGCACGTCGGCGATCACCGCGGTGGGCAGCGCGACGGTGGGCAGAAAGCTGTACCCCGGGATCGACGGCACGTTGTCGAGCAGCGCGCTGCCGCTGGTGGCCGCGAGGTCGACCACGGCGAGCTCCCCGCGGGTCTGCTGGATCATCAGCGCGTGCAGGCGCAGGCTGCCTGTGGCGGAGCTGTTGTCGGAGTTGATCCCGCAGCGCGCGAGGGGCTCGGCGCGCACGAGGCCCTGCCCGTCGACGCGCACGTCGAGGCAGACGAAGGCCACGTCGTTGGCGCGCAGCACGTTCTGCGTGGACGTCTGCACGGTGTTGTTGCTGCACGCGCAGAGCGCGACGGCCCCGAGGAGGCGCGCCAGACCGCGCATCACGCCCCCCCCACGGTGAGCAGCCGGCGGTTGCGCGTGGGGTTCTCGGCCCCCTCGGCGGTGCGCGCGCGGAGGTCGAGCACCTCGACGGCGTTGTCGAGGAAGTCGACCACGTAGAGGAACTCCCCGTTGGGGTCGCGCACCAGAGCGTGCGGGCCGCGGTTCGTCGAGGTCTCCGACACGATGCGGTGCTCCGCGGGGTCGACCACCGAGATGCGCCGGGCGTCGTAGGCCACCACGTACACCTGCGTGCGACCCGTGGCGGCGTCGTAGCTCGCCGCGAGGCGCGACGGCCCCGGAGGCACCGGGATCACGTCCCGGATGGTGATCTGCGAGGGGTTCTCCGCGCCGAGGTCCACCACGAGGAGCGACTCGGGGCTGCGGCTCACGACGTACATCCGCGACGCGCCGGGCGCCGGGTCCATGATGACCGAGCGGCTGTCGACCCCGCGGTTCAGCCCGGTGATGCCCACCGCGGCGCTGCGGTAGAGAAAGGGCGTGCTGTCTTGGAGCGCGGGGTTGCCCGGGTACGCCTGAAAGAAGTTCAGCACCGCGTCGGTGCGGCTCGTGGCCACCCACGTCGACCGCGCGGCGGGGTTCGAGTTGGGGATGAGCGCCACGGCCGACAGCCCCGGGGTCACCCCGGTCAGGGTGTTCAGCACCACCGGGGCGGCGTTGGCGGGTGAGCCCGCGCGCGCGCCGCGGTCGGCCAGGAGCGAGGCCCGCGCGAGCGTCGCGTCGGTGCTCTGGTGCGAGACCATGATCCACCCCCGCGAGGGGTCGACCGCGAGCGCCGAGGGGTCGGGCGGCAGGCGATTGCCCAGCGGCGACGAGGCCCCGTCGATGCCCACCCGGTGCGCGTCGTCGCAGAGCGACCCCGCCCCGCCGCTGCCGCACGAGAGCCCGCCCCGCGCGTCGAGGTCGAACCACGTCACGCTGCCGTCGCCGCGCACGGCGACGTAGAGCCGCTCGCGGTCGGCGTACCGCGCGATGGCGGCGTCGACCGCGAAGGGGTTGATGCGCCGCGTGGCCCCGGCCACCATGAAGCGAGATGCGCTGCAGCGCAGCGCGTTCGGCACACCGTCAGAGGTGTTGTCGACCCGGCAGCCGTCGGCCATGGTGCGGCTCACCGCCGCGGCCCGGATGGCGTTGAGGTCCATCGTCACGACGGTGCCGCCGTTGTAGCGCAGGTCGAAGTTGGAGTTGACGACGTAGAGCCATGCGCCGTCTGACGAGGTCACCGCCGCGACGGGATAGAACAGCGCGTTGAGGGGCGGCGGAACCCCGGCGTTTTCGGGGCATCCCCCCAGGGACGCGACGAGTCCCGCAGTGATGAAGGCTTTCGAGGGGCGCATGAAGCGCGCGGAGGCTAGTTGTCGCAGCGCGGCAATGCAAGGATGGGGTCACCGCCGCCGGGGCACCGCCACGCGGTCGAGGTCGCGCAGGGCGACCGTCTCGGGGAAGATCTCCCGCGCCTCGCGGAGGTGCTGCGAGGGGTCGGCGTAGCGCTGCGAGAAGTGCGTGAGGGCGAGCCGCTGGGCGCCCGCCGCGAGGGCGGTGCGGGCCGCGTCGGCGCTCGAGCAGTGGTGGTACGCGTCGGCGAGGGCCTGGTCCTCGGCGGTGTAGGTCGCCTCCATGACCAGCAGGTCGGCGTCTTCGGCGAGGCGCAGCGCGCCGTCGCACCGCCGGGTGTCCATCACGAAGGCCACGCGGCTGCCGGGCCGGGCAACACTCACCTCGTCGAGGGTCACGTCGCGGTCCCCGACGCGCACGAAGCCGTTGTCTCCCAGGGCCTTCACCGCGGGGCCGCGCACCCCGAGGGCCGCGAGCCGCGCGGGGAGAAAGCGCCGCCCGTCTCGCTCCCGGATCTGGTAGCCCAGGGTGGGCACGCCGTGATCGAGCGCGTGCGCGAGCACGGTGTACGCGGGGGTCTCGGCGACCACCGCGAGGCCATCGCCGGGGACCTCGATGGGGACGGGCACCAGCTCCACCGCGGGGTGGTAGATCGACGCGTGGCGCAGTCGGTCGAAGTACACCTGCCCGCTCGCGGGGTAGTGCACGAACACCGGGTGGGCGACGCGGTCGAGGGAGAGCCGCTGGATGATCCCGGCGAGCCCGAGGCAGTGGTCGCCGTGAAAGTGCGTGATGAACACGCGGTGCACGGCGCTGGCGGGGAGGTCCCCGAAGGCCATCTGCCGCTGGGTCCCCTCGCCCGGGTCGAAGAGAAATCCCTCGTCGTCCCAGCGGAGGAAATAGCCGTTGTGGTTGCGCTGCCGGGTGGGCACCTGGCTGCCGGTGCCGAGCGCGAGGAACTCTCGAAGACTCATGGCGTGCGCGGACAGTCGTAGCACCGCGGCGGCCCCGGCGCGTCGCATCGTGTAGCCTCGCCGACCATGCGTCTCCTCCCGCTCGTTCTTGTCCTCGCCGCGTGCTCCAGCAGCGCGAGCGCTCCACCCCCGACCGACGCGTCGATCACCGACGCGGTCACCGCCGCCGACGTGATCACCGCCGCCGACGTGATCACCGCGGTCGATGCGGTCACCGCCGCCGACCGGGTCGCCGTCGCCGACGCGCCTGCGGGCGCCTTCACGGCGGTCGCCCTGCGCAGCGACGCGCCCGAGCGGGCCTTCACCGAGCCCGAGATGGTGCTCGTCGCGGGCCAGGACTACCGCGCCGTGATGGAGACCGACGTCGGCCGCATCGTGCTGGACCTCTACGAAGACCGCACGCCCCTCGCGGTGAACTCCTTCGTGTTCCTCGCGCTGCATCGGTACTTCGACGGCCTCGCGTTTCACCGCGTGCTCGAGGGCTTCGTGGCGCAGGGCGGCGACCCCCTCACCGCGATGGAGCCCCGCACCCGCTGGGGCACCGGCGGGCCGGGCTACAACTTCGACACCGAGACCTTCGACGACCTCACCTTCGGCGCCGCGGGCACCCTGGGCATGGCGCGCTCGCAGTCGCGCGCGTCGAACGGCTCGCAGTTTTTCATCACCCTCGCGGCGACGGCGAACCTCAACGGGCAGTACACCGTCTTCGGGCGGGTCACCGAGGGCAGCGACGTGCTCCCGCGCATCGCCCGCAACGCCACGATGACCGCGCCCCCGATGGTGCCCACGCGCATGACCACCGTGCGCATCGAGTCGCGCGCGCGCTGAGGCGGCTACTTCCCCGCGGCGAGGAGCGCGCGGAGCTGCGACACGAAGTGCAGCGCGTCGAGGGGGGTCATGCGGTCGACGTCGACGGTCTCCAGCGCGGCCAGCGCGGGGTGCGTGGCGGGCGTGGCCACGGGCGCCGGGCGCTCCTCGAAGAGCCCCATCTGCCGGGGAGGACGACGAAACGGCCCCTCCCCCCGCTCCAGGTCCTTGAGCAGCGCGCGGGCGCGGGCGAGCACGGGCTCGGGCAGCCCCGCGAGCTTCGCCACCGCCACCCCGTAGGACCGCGACGCCCCCCCCGGCGCGAGCTTGTGCAGAAAGACAATGTCATCGCCGCTCTCGCGGGCCGAGACGTTCACGTTGGCGGCGTGCGCGCGCGTGTCGGCGAGGGCGCAGAGCTCGTGGTAGTGCGTCGCGAACATCGCGCGGGACTTCACCGCGTCGTGCAGGTGCTCGGCGACGCTCCACGCGATGGCGAGGCCGTCGAAGGTGCTCGTGCCCCGGCCGATCTCGTCGAAGAGCACCAGCGAGCGCACGGTCGCCCCGCGGAGGATCTGCGCCGTCTCGCGCATCTCCACCATGAACGTGCTCGCCCCGCGGGCCACATCGTCGCTCGCGCCCACGCGGGTGTAGACCCGGTCGACGCGTCCGATGCGCGCGCTCGACGCGGGCACGAAGCACCCGGCCTGGGCCATGAGCACCTGCAGCGCCACCATGCGCATCACCGTGCTCTTGCCGGCCATGTTGGGTCCGGTCACCAGCAGCAGCCGCGTGCCCTGCTGGTCGAGGGTGACGTCGTTGGGCACGTAGGCGCCGGGTTCGAGCATCGTCTCGACCACGGGGTGACGCGCGTCGACGAGCTCGATGACCGGGCCGTCGTCGACCTCGGGGCGGGTGTAGTCATGGCGGTGCGCGACCTCGGCGAAGGCCGCGAGCGCGTCGGCGTCGGCGAGGGTGTTCGCGAGCTTCGAGAGCCGCGTGAGCTGCGCGGCCACGCGCCCGCGGAGCTCGTCGAAGCGCGCGCGCTCCAGCTCCTTGAGCTTCTCTTCGGCCTCGAGGATCCCGGTCTCGACGGTGACCAGTTCGTCGGTGACGAAGCGCTCGCCGGTGGCCACGGTCTGCTTGCGGCGATAGTCGCTCGGGACGAGGTGCAGGTTGGCCTTGGTGACCTCGATGAAGTACCCGAAGACGTTGTTGAAGCGCACCTTGAGGGAGGCGATCTTCGTGCGCTCCTTCTCGCGGTTCTCCAGCGCGAGGATCACGTTGCGACCGTTGGTCGCCAGCTCGGTGTAGCGGTCGAGCTCGGGGTCGAAGCCCGCGCGAAAGAGCCCGCCGTCGTCGACCGCCACGGGGGGCGAGTCGGCGAGGGAGCCCTGGAGAATCGCAAGGATCTCCGGGCAGGGGTCGAGGTCGCGCAGCGAACGGAACGCGTCGGCCGCGTCGGGCTGCGCGCGCAGGGCGGCGACGGCCTCGGGCACGCGGGCGAGGGCGTCGCGGAGGGCAGCGAGGTCCTTGGGGGTGGCCGCGCCGAGCTGGGCGCGCACGGCGATGCGCTCGATGTCGGCGATGTGCTTGAGGGAGCCGCGCAGAGACTCTCGCACCGCGGGGTACGCGACGAGGGCGTCGACCGCGTCGAGGCGCTTGCGAATGCGGCGCACGTCCTGGAGGGGGAAGGCGATCCAGTTGCGGAGCCGCCGCGCGCCCATGGGGGTCACGGTGTGATCGAGGTGGTGGAGCAGCGACCCCTTCTTCTCGCCGCGGAGCGTGCGAAAGAGCTCCAGGTGCGCCTGCGTGGTCTCGTCGACGTGGAGGTGATCGCGGGGCTCGAGGCGCGACACGCGCTGCAGGGGCACGGCCTGACCGGGCTGCGTCGCGCGGGCGTAGCGCAGTGCGAGGGCCGCGGCGGCGCGGGCGGCGGGCGAGAGCGCGTCGAGGGCGGCGCGCAGATCTCCCTCTCCCGCAGCGGCCTGGAGCTCGCTGGCGACGTCACGGATGTGCAGGGGGGAGGCGCCGCGCACGAAGGTCCGCGCGAGGATCTTCGTCTGCGCGCGCACGGCGTCTTCGGCGTCTTTGGGCACCACGAGCTCGCGCACGTCGAGGCGCGCGAGCTCGGAGATCACCCCGAGCACGTCGTTGAGCTCCGCGGCGAAGAGCTCCCCCGTCGTGAGGTCATACGCCGCGATGGACCACGCCCCCGGCATGTCGGCCCCCCCCTCGGGCGGCAGCGCCGCGGCGAGGAAGAGGTTCGTGCGCGCGTCCACGCTCTCGGCGTCGAGCACCAGCGCGGGGGTGAGCACCCGGACCACCCCCCGCTTCACGATCCCCTTGGCCTTCGAGGGGTCTTCGAGCTGCTCACACACCGCGACGTTGTGGCCCTGCTCCAAGAGCCGCGCGATGTAGCCCTGGGCCGCGTGGTAGGGCACGCCGCACATGGGGATGGAGTCAGCCTCGTTCTTGTTGCGCGAGGTCAGCGTGAGGTCGAGGGTGCGCGCGGCGACGAGGGCGTCGTCGAAGAAGAGCTCGTAGAAGTCCCCCATGCGAAAGAAGAGCAGCGCGTCGGGGTAGCTGGCCTTCTCGCGCAGGTACTGCTGCATCGCGGGCGCCTGCGCGCCCTTGGACGTGGTGCCGGTGGTGAGGGACATCTCCGTGCCGGGGTAACACGGCCGCGGGGTGATGGTGAAATCGGCGCGCGGTCGACCGCCGCTACGCGCGACGGCGACGCGCGCCGCGCCCCTGCACCAGCTTGTACTCCGCGAGGCGGGTGAGCTTCGCGCCCTTCAGCGGCGGCTCGGCGTCTGCGCGGCGCAGGCAGCCCGACACCGAGGGCGTGCCGTCGACCGCGGCGTCGAAGCGCGCGCCGTCGAGCACACACGCGACGAGCGCGACGCCGTCGAGGCGCGCGCCGCGGAGGTCGGCATGCGTCAGCAGGCAGTCGAGGAACTTCGCCCCGCGGAGGTCGGCGCCGCGGAGATCCACGAACGACAGGATGCACCCGAAGAACACCGCGCCGCGAAGGTCGCAGCCCGCGAGGGAGATCCACGAGAGGTTGCGGCCGTGCCAGTGGGCGAGGTGGTCGTCGGAGAAGGACCGCAGCCGGTCGACGGGCATGCCCTGCAGGCCCACGCGCCCGAACCACCGCGGGAGGTCGTCGACGCGCAGCGGGTTCAGCGCGAGGATCGCGTCGAGCGCCTCGCGCACGCGGCCCGGCGCCACGCGCTCGGGGGAGAAGCGCTGCTCGGTGTGCCCGTCGCCCCAGGCGGTCAGCAGCGAGGCGTCGGCGCCGGCGAGGGCGAAGAGGTTGGCGAAGGCCACGCCGCGGGTCTGCCACGTCGGCAGCGTCCACGAGCGGCTCACGCGCACGCCCTCTTCGACCTCGGCCTCGTCGAGCAGCGCGCGGTACACGCGCTCCAGCGCGCGGCGCAGCTTCGGGAGGGTCTCGCCGTCGACCTCCTGCAACAGCGGGAGCAGAAAGCGCTCCACGCGCTGCGGGATCACCGCGGGCGAGAAGCGCTCCCACCACAGCCGCGTCGCCTGCGCGTCGTCGAGGCGGGAGCGCCGCTCGCCGAACTCATCGACGAAGTCCTCGACCAGCGCCCGGCACCCGCTCGCGAGGAACTCCGCCGCGAGGAACTCCGCCAGCGTGCGGTGCGAGAACTCCCAGCGCCGCCCGTCCCCGTGGGTGAACGAGAACGCCAGCAGGGTCTGCTCGGCCTCGACGCGCACGAGGTCCTCGGCCTGCGCGGGCGACATCGCGCGCACGGCGCGGTGCAGGTCGGCGACGTCGACGATGGCGCCGCCGCGCACCATCGCGACGAAGCCCGCCACGCGCAGCAGCCCGTGCAGCCGCGCCGACTTCAGCCCCCGCCCGCCGTGCCGGTGCTCGTGGCGGTCGCAGGTCCACCGCACGATGCGCTGGTAGACCGCGGCGGTGTGCACGTCCCCGCGCCCCGCGTCGGGCACGATGCCGTGCCGCGCCATCGTCGCGAGGAGGTAGAGCATCAAGGGCACGCGGGCGACGTCGTCGAGCGACGCGTTGCCCCCCTCCCGCGGCGAGAGCAGGCTCGCGCCGTCAAAGGTGGCCCCGGTGGCCACCGCCCAGCGGGCGCACCACGCCGCGACCTGCTCGCGCGAGAAGGGGAGCAGCCGCAGCACCTGCGCGCCGGGCGGAAAGCTCTCGTCGTCCTCGTCGAGCATCACGTCGCGCCCCGCCACGACGACCGCCCCCACCCTCCCCCGGCGGAGCAGCTCTCGCGCGTGCAGCACCGCGCTGCCCGCGACCCCGATGCGCTCTCCCGGGACCTCGTCGAAGCCGTCGAGCAGCAGCACCATGCCCTCGTCGGTCGTCGCGCCCACGGCCTCGTCGACGAGGCGCTCGATCTCCTGCCCGAGCGCGCGCGCGGGGTCCACGTCGCGCAGGCGGACCAGCACGGGCACGGTGTCGTCTCCCGCGGCCAGGGTGGACGCCAGCATCGTGAGCAGCGAGCTCTTGCCGCTGCCCGCGGCCCCGAGCAGCACGATGAACGTCGCCCCGCCCGCGAGCAGCGACAGGGTCTTCTCCGCGGCGTCGCTCCCCGAGGGGCGCACGAAGCGCCTGCGGAGGTCCCGCGCGGGGTACGCGACGGGGGCCCGGCGGGCGCCGAGGGTGCGCAGCGCGTAGGCGGGCGGGACCCAGAGCTGCCGCAGGGTGACGGGCGCGTCTTCGCTGCCCCAGATCTGCTCGTCGGGTCGCGCGAGCAGCCACGCGCGGTGGCTCCGCTCGGCGTCGCTCTGCGCGCGCGCGAAGCTCGCCGGGAGCACCTGCCGCAGCGCGCCGAGCACCGCGGCGTCTTGACGAAGGCGCTGGGCCAGGTCGGTGAGCCACGCGCCGTGGGCCTCGCTCTCGCGCAGCGCCTCGACGAGCCGCGCGCGCGAGGTCGCGGTGGCGTTCACCAGGGCGCCGAGGACGCGCACCGCGGGCACGTGCGCCGCGAGGTCGAAGGCCGCGGCGCGACGGTCGTCGGACCGCGCGAGCGCCTCAAGCCTCGCCTCCACCGCCGCCCGCGCGGACCACAGCGCCGACGCCGCCGCGGCGAGGTCGGCCAGCGGGGCGGTGCTCACGTGATCTCCGGCGCGTCGCGGAGCACCTCGGCGAAGAGCGGGTTCACCGCGTACCACCCCGATCGACCGGGTACGGGGTTCAGCACGACGTGCAGCATCCCGGTGCGCGCGGGGTCTTGCGCGGGCTGAAACTCCAACCGCTGCGCGCGCACGCACGCGATGACCTCGCGCATGAGCGCGCGATGCGCGGGGTCGTCGAGCAGCTCGCGCACGCGGTCGGTGATGTAGCCCCGCACGACCTCCTCCGCGAAGGGCATCGGCTCGCGCCGGCGGTGCAGGCGGAACACCTCGCGGCAGTGTCGCAGGAACACCCCCACCCGACCGTCGGCCGTGCGCGTGAGCAGGGCGAGCGCTCCCGGCGAGAAGATCTCCCGGCCGTCGTTGAAGAGCCGCGCCCGGAGCTCGTAGACCCGCACGAGCTCCTCGGGCTTCATCGGGCGGAGCGCGCCGAGGTCGATGAAGTCCTTCTCGCGCCCGTTGAAATACTGGCGGCGCGTGGTGGCGACCACGCAGAGGCCCTCGCGGTCGGCGATGGGGCGCAAGAGGTCGACGACGGTGTCGACCCCCGCGCCGCCCTCCGCGCCCTCGCGGTCGAGCAGGTCGAGGTCGTCGATGAACAGCAGCACCGTGCGCAGCCCCTCCGCCTGACGGATCGCGTCGGCGGCCGTCGCGACGAGCTCCGCGAGGCCGCGGTCGGTCAGCGGGCGGGTCACCACCTTGCGCCCGCGCACGGCCTTCTCGCCCACGCGCCCGGGGAACGCGAGCTCCAGGCCGGGCACCTTCAGCGTCGGGGCGCCGAGCTCGGCGCTGGCCTCGGCGACCTCGTCGTCGATCCGCTCCGCGCGACCGTCTTCGAGCAGGAGGCGCGCCTCCCGCAGCTCCTCGCGGAGCGCGTCGAGGGAGGGCTGCAGCGCACCGTTCGGCGGAAGCTCCATCACCGCGCGGTGGAGGGCGAAGAGCAGCGACTCGAAGACGTTCCGCGCGGTGCCCTGGTTGTTCGCGTTGACCGCGAAGGACCGCACCCCCGACGCTGACAGCCGCGGGTCGGCGAGCACGCGCTGGGCGAAGTGCGACTTGCCCGTGCGGGTGTGTCCATGGATCACGCAGACCTTCTCGAAGTCGTCCTCACCCGTGAGGAGATCGAGGGCCCAGTCGATCTCATCCTGTCGATTCCAGAAGCCCTCGACGACCCAGCGCGACGAGAGCGGATTGTCTTCGAAGAGGTTCTTCAGCGAGAGCATTCGGCCCCACCATGGGTGCGCGCGTCGAGGGAGGTCAACTTCCGACGCGACCGTTCACAGCCGGATCGTCGAGCCGATGTCGAGCACGTGCCGCACGAGGGTCTGCGGGTCGAAGCGCCCCTCGCAGATGAGGTCCGCCGACTCGCGCACCACCCGCAGCGCGGGCTCGAAGGCCCACGACACGTTGCCCAGCGCCTCGCTCATCTTGCCCGCCTGGTACGCGAGCTTCGCCACGCCGTAGGCCTGCCCCGCGTAGGGCACCGCGCGCAGCGCGAGGCCCCACCCATCGATGGGCAGCGGCACGGTCACCGGCACCGTGAGGTTGAAGTTCACGTCGGTGGTGACCTTGCAGTTGGGCTTGTCGGCGCACTTGCACTCCAGTGTGCCGCCGATGGTCGCTGTGATCTCGGTGCGAAGATGGATGTTCACCCCCACCGGGATCGTGTCGTACGCGTAGAGGGTCGACAGGCCCGTGGGCGTCGGGATCGTAAAGCTCGGGAATGACCGAAGAAAGGGGATGCGCTCCCAGCGCCCTTTGTTCTTCGGACAGTCGCACTCGCAGTCGATGCAGCCCTCGTAACGGCCGTCGGCGGCCCGGCCCGCCTGCTCCAGGTTGCTGATCTGCGCGCTGTTGATCGTGACCACGGCGCGGATGCTACCTCGCGGCCGGAGAGTCGGGATATCCTCCGCGACCGATGCCCCCCGCCGCGCGACTGACCGACCACCACACCGATCCGCACGCCGGCGGGCCCATCGTCGGCCCCTGCGAGCCCACGGTGCTCATCGGCGGAAAGCCCGCCGCGCGCAAGACCGACAAGGCCACCTGCAAGGCGCCCCTCGACACCATCACCGAGGGCGAAGACACCGTGCTCATCGGCGGCAAGCCCGCCGCGCGCATCGGCGACGGCACGGCCCACGGCGGGTGCGTCGCCCAGGGCGAGCCCACCGTGCTGATCGGCAAGGGCAAGCGCAAGGCCTGCATGAACAAGGCGGCCAAGAAGCGCGCGGGCTTCGTGAAGAACGGCGCGAACCAGCAGCAGCAGGGGCAGCAGCAGGGGCAGCAGCAGGGGCAGCAGCAGGGGCAGCAGCAGGGGCAGCAGCAGGGGCAGCAGCAGAACCCCGCGGGTTGGGACCGCAACCGATCTGTGGAGGCGCTGCGCAACAACGCCGAGCCCGACTACACCGGGCGCTGCGGGACCTACGTGCGGCAGGCGTTGCAGGAGGGCGGGGTGCCCTGGGGCAATGGTCCCGGTGGCAACCCGGGACACGCGGCGGACTTCGGCCCCGAGCTTGAGCGACACGGCTTCACGTCGGTGGACTCGGGGAACATCACCGGCCGCGGCACCCCTGGTGGCTTCGGCGCGCAAGCGGGCGACGTCATCGTCTTCGACCGCGTGCCCGGTCACGCCTCGGGGCACGTCGCGATGTACGACGGCAACAACTGGATCTCCGACACCAACCAGGGCCGCGACCCGGTCTCGAGCTGGCGCTACGTGAACAACAACGGCGGCTACTCCATCTACCGCCGGAACTGACCGACACCCCGCATGCGCATTCGACTCACGCTGCTCAACGGGCCCGCGCAGGGCACGTCCTTCGAGGTGCCCGACCGGGGGCTCTTTCGCCTGGGCGCCGACGCCACCGTCGACGCCGTGCTCCCGGGTGATCCCGCCGTGGCCCCGGCCCACGCGGCGATCTACTACGGCAACGGCGGCGCCCGGCTCCGCGCGCTCCTCGCGGGGGCGCCCGTGTGGATGGACGAGCGCGAGATCGAAGACGCCGCGCTGGGCGACGGCGCGCGCTTCTGCGTGGGGTCGACCTGGCTCGCCGCGGAGTACCTCTCCGAGCCCGCGGTCGCCGCCCCCGAGGCGCCCGTGGGCGATCCCCGCGCCCTCGCCCGCGACGCGCTGATGGCCACCACCGGCAGGCTCTACGCCGTGCTCGACGCGGCCCACGGCGACGGGGTCATCAACCTCCTGCGCGCGGTGTCACACCCCAAGCAGTGCCTCTATGACGGCTGGGCCGAAGAGGTCTACGGCGACGTCGCCCCGTGGATCGTCTCGGTGCCCCGCGGCGGCGCCCTCATGGCCCGACTCCTCCGCGACGTCTGGGGCCAGGGCTGGGGGGTGTTCGTGCAGAGCGACCTCCCGATGCCCAAGGTGCGCAAGCACCTGCGTCGCTTGAACCAGGTGGAGCTCGAGGGGCAGGGCAAGGCGCTGTTCCGCTGGTACGACCCGCTGGTGCTCGGCGCGATGCACCCCACGCTGCCGCACGACTGGCTGCACCGCGAGGTCGTGCGCGCCTTCATCGTGGAGCACGGCCCCGACGCCGTGCCGCGGGTGCTCACCCCGTCGGCGTAGTACCAGGCTCCCGCGACAACACCGAGGGCATCGCGAAGGCCGCGGGGTGGCCGCGCAGGCCCTGCTCGACCACGAAGCGCCAGTAGCGCGCGCCCTCCTCGGGCGTGCCGTAGGGCATGCCCGGGAGCGCCTTCCACATGCGCCCCACGCGACGGTTGAAGCCGCGCAGCAGGGGCAGCGCCTGCGCCGCGCGGGAGCGGGGGTAGTCCAACGCGTCGGCGTAGCGGTCGCCGAGGAAGTACCGCGAGAGCGCGTAGCCCACGTCGCGCATGCGCGTGGCGCGGCGGCGCTCCTCGGGGGTCTTCGCGGCGGTGACGGGAGACTCCAGCAACGCGCGCGCGAGGGCCCGGGAGTCGTCGTCGGGGTCACCCTGGGTGCTCGTGAGGAGCTCCCAGAAGGCGCGCGCCTCGGCCTCGGTCGCGAAGCGCAGCTCGTCGTCGACGCCGATGACCGCCGCGACCCAGCGCCAGAGGTGCAAGAGGTCCTCGCGTTCGCCCGCAGGCATGTGCAGACCGAGGAGGTCGAGCCCGTCGAGCACCACCAGCGAGAACAACAGAATGGTGCCCGCGCTGTCGGCCTGGTTGATGGGCACACCCCACGCCGCGCTGTCCCACCGCGGAGAGCGCACGAGCATGCGACGCACCGAGGCGTGCATCAGCCGCACGCGCACGGTGATGCGCCAGCCC
>JBILLI010000499.1:0-5833 GCA_044376155.1 Polyangiales bacterium | reverse complement strand
AGTACGGATCCCTGTTTAGGCCGATTTCAGCGATGTGATCCGAGGTGAACCCTTCAAGGCGGGAGGCGCGCGACGAAGGCCGCGGGGTCGCGGGCGTATCCCTCGGGGAGGTGCCCGTAGCGCGCCATCGCCGCCTCCACCTCGCCCCAGCCCGCGCGGTCGGCGATCTCGAAGGACCGCAGGGCCTTCTCGATGCGCTCGTCTTTGCTCGCGAAGTTCTTGAAGAAGAACACCTCGCTCCACGGAAAGTACGAGAAGCGCACCACCGGCCGCAGGCACAGTGCGCGGAGGATGGGGCAGTCGAAGCGCTCGACCTCGGTCTGCACCCCGGGCGCCACGGTCACCTCCTGCTCGTGCTGGAGGGCGCGGGTGAACAGCGACCTGCGCTGCGTGGGGGATAGCGCCACGCCCCGCCGCGCGGCGTCGTGCGCCTCGCGCAGCCCGTCGAAGAGCTCGGGGTGGATCACCCCAGAGGCCGCGGGGTGATCGCCGTAGCGCTTCGTGTAGAGGTAGTTGGTGAAGGTGTCGATGAACACCAGGCGGTTCACCGCGCGAAAGCCCTCGGCGAAGGCCTGGAGCATCGCCATGCGCGTCGCGCGCTCGGCGGCGCTGTAGAAGTACCGCGCGCGCAGCGTCTGCCCGAGGCGCCCGGTGGTCTCGAAGAACCCTGCGGCCCACAGCGCGCCGTGCAGCGCCACGAGCGGGAACGCGTGGTTGCCGCCAGAGTCGCGGTAGAGCTGATGGTGCAGCATCACCCGCCGGGTGATGTCGGTGAGCCCGCCCGCGCGCCGCGTGGCCGCGTCATGGATGCGCGCGTAGCCCTCGCGAGGATCGTCCGGGAGCGAAGAGAGGTCCAGGGTCATCGGGAGGCGCCCCCTCGGCGCGTCGCCGTCACCCTAGCACCGACGGCGCCTACCGCGTCGCGGGCGCGCGCACGTCTGACACGATGACCCCGTCGACCAGGTTGATGGTGCGGTCGCAGCGCGCGGCGAGGCGCGGGTCGTGGGTGACCACCACGAAGGCCACGCCGAGCTCGCGGTTGAACTCCCGCAGGACCTCGAAGATCTGGTCCGAGGTCTTCGTGTCGAGGTTGCCCGTGGGCTCGTCGGCGAGCACCAGCGGGGCGTCGAGGGCCAGCGAGCGCGCGATGGCCACGCGCTGCGCCTGCCCCCCCGAGAGCGCGTTGGGGCGGCGGTCGGCGAGCGCCTCGAGGCCCACGCGCGCGAGGAGCGCGCGGGCGCGGGGGAGCATGTCCTTCGTGGTGCGCCCCTGCGCGGCGATCATGGGCATCATCACGTTCTCGGCCGCGCTCAGCCCCGGCAGCAGGTGGTGGAACTGAAACACGAACCCGATGGCGCTGCCGCGCAGCCGCGTGATGCCCGCGTCGTCGAGCCCCGCGGTGTCTTCGCCCGCGATCACCACGCGCCCGGAGGTCGGTCGGTCGAGCAGCCCGAGGATGTTCAGCAGCGTGCTCTTGCCCGACCCCGACGGGCCGATGAGCGCCGCGAACTCCCCGCGCTCGACGCGCAGGTCGATGCCCTTGAGCACCTCGCTCTCGGCCCCGGCGCCGTACGACTTGCGCACGCCCTCGAGCAGCAGCACCGGGTCAGCCATTGCGAATCGCCACCGCGGGGTCGAGGCGCGCGGCGCTGCGCGCGGGGAGCGCCGCGGCCAACACCCCGGTGAAGGCCGCGATGCCGGTCGAGCGCAGCACCAGCGCGAGGGAGACGGCGATGGGGAAGGTCGGCGAGCCGTCGGCGTTGCGCGCCAGGCCGGCGAAGAGCGCGCCGAGCCCCGCGCCGATGGCCGTGCCGAAGACCGAGCCCAGCAGCCCCACCAGCGCGCCCTGGATCAGGAACACCCGCAGCACCGTGGCGCGGGAGGTGCCCATGGCGCGCAAGATCCCGATCTCCTTGCCCTTTTGCACCACCGAGACCACCAGCACGCTGGCGATCCCCATGGCCACCGCGAGGATCACGAAGAACTGGATCATCTGGCTCGAGCTGCTCTGCGAGCGCAGCGCGACGAGGAGCTGCGCGTTGGTGCGCATCCAGCTGTCGGCGACGAGCCCGGTGCGCGCGGCGATGGACGCGGCGACCGTGTCAGCCGCGAAGATCTCGCGCACGCGCACGTCGATGAGCGACACGCCCCCCACGAGGTCGAGCAGGGTCTGCGCGCCGCGCGTGGCGACCACCACCCAGCGGCGGTTCACCTCGCGGTTGCCGAGGTCGAAGATCCCCGAGACCGTGTACACGTCGCTCACGCCGCCCACCGACGCGAGGCGCACCTTGTCGCCGACGCCCACCCCGAGGTCCGTCGCGAGCTCGGCGCCCAGCACGCACTCGGTGCCCACGGGGTGAAAGCGCCCGGCGGTCATGCGCTGCCGCACAGGGTAGATCCGCGCGAAGCGGTCGGGGTCGACGCCGTAGAGCACCACCGCGCGCGACGCGTTGCCGCGCAAGGCCACCGCGGGGCCTGAGACCGTCGGCGACACCGCGGTGACATCACCGATGGCGGCGACGTCGGCGACCACCTGCTGCCACCGCACGATCGACCGCGCGCGCTGCGCCGTGCGCTCGACCCGCGCGAGCACCGCGACCTCGCCCGCGCCGCGCTGCGGCCGCGCGACCTCGTCGGTCGGGCGGATCACGATGTGCGCCTGCGTGCCCAGGGTCTGCGCGATGAGGCTCGACTGCAGACCGTCGATGAGCGCGGACAAAAAGACCATCACGGCCACGCCCACCGACACGCCCACGACGATCAGCACGGACTGCATCCGGCCTTCGCGCATGAAGCGCAGCGCGAGGAACCACGAGACCGGCATCTCAGGGCCCCGCCGCGTTCTCGACCCGCACGCGCTGCCCCGCCGCGAGCGAGGCGCCCGCGCGCACGGGGACCACCGCGTCGCCCGTGCGCAGCCCGGAGGTCACCTCGTAGGCGGCGTCGCCCCGCAGGCCCAGGCCCACGGCGCGTCGCTCGGTGCGTCCCCCGGCGCCCACGACCAGCACCCACGGCGCGTTCGTGGCCGCGTCGCGCACCGCGTCGGCCGGGAGGGACAGCGCCGAGGCCCGACGCGCGACCTCGATCTCGACCGAGACCGTCATCGAAGGGCGCAGAAAATCCGGGGGCGCGGGCACCCGGAGCCGGAGCTCGATGGTGCCTCGCAGCGGGTCGACGGCGGGCGCGACGTACGACACCTCGGCGGGAAAGGTCCGCGCGGGGAAGGCCTCGGCCGACGCCACCGCGCGCTGCCCGAGGCGCAGGTCGGCGAGGTTGCGCTCGTCGGGGGTGATCGACAGCTCCAGCGGGCGGTCGCTGAGCAGCACCAGCAGCGCGCGCCCCGGGCTCACCACGTCGCCGGGCTCCACGCTGCGTCGCAGGATCGTTCCGCCCGTCGACGCGATCACCCGCGCCTGCGCGAGCCGGGCCTCGGCCACCCGCAGCGCGGCCTCGGCCTGCGCGCGCGAGGCCACCGCGCCCCGGGCCTCGGTGCCCCCCGGCGCCGACGCGGCCGCGGTGATGCGCGCGGAGCGGAGCTGGCTCTCGGCGACGTCGAGCGCGCGCCGCGCGGAGTCGAGCTCCGTCGCCGCGATGGCGCCCGTGCGAAAGAGGGACTGTTGCCGCTCGTGGGTGAGGCGCGCGGCGGTGAGGTTCGCCTCGGCCTGGCGCACCGACGCGACCGCGACACCGGCGCCCACCACGCGCACCTGCCCCACCCGCGTGCCCGCGACCTGCAGCGCCGCCCGCGCCTGCGCGACCTGCGCGAGGAGTTCGGCGTCGTCGAACTCGACGAGCGTCTGCCCCGCGCGCACCCGCTCCCCCTCGCGGACGTGAACCGCGCGGATCACCCCGCCCAGCATGCTCCCGAGGCTCACCTCCCCAGGGCTCAACACCCGCCCGCTCGCCACGAGGGTCTGCGCGAGCGGCTGCTGCGTGGCGTACACCACCGTCACGCGCGGGCCGCGCGCGCGAGAGAGAATGACCCACGCGGCCACCGCGACGATCGCCGCGACGACGAGCGCAACGGCGATGCGACGACCTCGGCTCACCGCGGTCTCGGAGGGGGGGAAGCACACATCACGGTCGCCTTGGATGCACGACGTACGCCCAGCGCGGCTGGGATCCGTCGACGACCGAGACGTCGCCCCGAGACGATCCCTTGTGCGTGCCCTCGTGCCCGCTGCCCCGCACGCGGTGCGCGGCGCGCTGTGGGGAGACGGCGGCCGTGGCGCCCACCGGCGGGCGCCGTTCAGCGGCCGTTAAGGTCCGTCGGGTAGGGGGAGTTCATGCGCTGGCTGCTCCCCGCCGTGCTCTGCGCGCTCTGCGCGTGCGCGCGATCGCCCTACGACCGGGCCTGGCTCGCGCGTGACCTCGCGCGGCGCACGGGGTTCCCCGCACGATCCGAGGGGAGCGATCGGGGCGCGTCTGTGCCCGAGGGGGTGTCGCTCGCGGCGCTCACCGAAGACGCCGCCGTGGCCACCGCGCTCTGGAACAACGCCGCGTTCAACGGTGAGCTCTCGCAGCTCGGCTTCGCCCGCGCAGACCTCGCCGAGGCCGGGATGCTCCCCAACCCCACCCTCGCGCTGCTGCTGCCCATCGGCCCGCGGCAGATCGAGTCGTGGCTGGCGTGGCCCATCGAGGCGTTGTGGCAGCGCCCGCGCCGCGTCGAGGCGGCGCAGCGCGACGTCGCCCGGGCCGCGCAGTCCCTGGTGCAGACGGGTCTCGACCTCGCCCGCGACGCGCGGGGGGCGCACACCGACGCCGTGCTCGCTCGCGCGCGCGCCTCGCTGCGGGCAGACGCCGCGCAGGTCATGGCGTCGCTCGAAGCGCTCGCCCAGGCGCGGCTGCGCAGCGGGGACATCGGCGCGCCCGAGGTCGCGGCGGCGGCGATGGAGGCCGGGGCGGCGAGGGAACTCTCGCTCCGCGCGAACACCGAGGTCACGCTCGCCGACGCGCGCCTGCGCCTGACGCTGGGGCTCACCGACGCCACGTCGGCGCTGACGCCCGTCGCCGACGCGTCGCCCGCGCCCGTGGTGGAGGACCTCGCCGCGCTGCTCTCGGTCGCGATGGCCGCACGACCCGACGTTCGCGCGGCCGAGCTCGGGGTCGAAGCCGCGGGCGCGCGCATCGGCTGGGAGCGCACGCGGGTCTTCGGGCTCGTCGCGCGCGTCGACGCGTTTGGTCCCGCGCCGCTCGGTCCCAACGAGGTCACCGCGCGCTTCGGGGTGCAGGCCACGCTGCCGATCTTCCACCAGAATCAGGGCGGCATCGGGCGCGCCGAGGCCGAGCTCGAGCGCGCGGCGTGGCGCTACGCGCAGGCGCGGCAGCAGGTCGTCGCCGAGGTCACCAGCGCGCGCGCGCAGGTGGAGCAGCTTCAATCGTCGCTGCGCGCGTGGCGCGAGGCCGTGCGTCCCGCCGCGGAGGAGGCGGCCCGAGGCGCGGAGCAGTCCTTCGCGCAGGGAGAGACGTCGTGGATCGCGGTGCTCGACGCGACCCGCCGGGTCATCGACGCGCGGGTTCGTGAGGTCGAGCTCGACGCGGAGCTTCGTCGTGCGCTCGCGCAGCTTCAACGCAGCACCGGAGGTCGCCGTGAGTCTCGCTGAGCATGGTTGGGCGGTTGTGTGGGCCGTCGCGCTGCTGGGCTGTCGAAGCCCCAACACGCACGACGCGCCGCACGCCGCCCCCGCGACGGTCGCGCATCGCGTCGCCGAGTCGTCGCTCACCACGGTCACGCTCACACCGCAGGCGGTGTCGCGTCTGGGCATCGCGACCGCGCGGGCGGCGCGACAGCGTGTGCCGCGGAGTCGGGAGCTGGGCGCAGAGATCGTGGCGC
>JBILLI010000510.1:0-5733 GCA_044376155.1 Polyangiales bacterium | reverse complement strand
CAGACTCCCGGCCAACACCCCCCAACCCAACGCGCGCATCACCCGAACTTTCTACCGGTAACCTCGTTCCTTCACAAGCCGAAGCGCTGCGCTCGCTCCCAACGGCCGTAACGTGCCGCGCGTCTCGGCTTCGGCTGACGCGCCGCGGCGTTGTCTTCCCCCGCGCACGCGCCGAGACTCGTGCGGTGTCGCACAATCTCGTCGCGCTCCGCCTCCGCCGCACGCCCGAAGGCCCCTCGGTACTCGACCGCCTGCGCGACGTGATGGACGCGAACCATGTCGTCACCCCCGACGACTGCCGCCGCATCGCGAAGGACATGAACCTCCCCGAGGCGCAGGTCTTCGGCGTTGCGAGCTACTACCGCGACCTCTCCTTCGCCCCGCGCGGCCGCCGCCGCGTGCACGCGTGCGTCGGAACCGCCTGCGTCGCAGCGCGTGGTGACGCGCACCTGCACGAGCTCGCCCGCGCCCTCGGGGTCGCCCCGGGCGAGACCCGGGATGACGGCGAGGTCTCCCTCGAACCCACCTACTGCCTCGGGTTCTGCAACGACGCGCCTGCCGCGATGGTCGCCGAGACCGTCGACGGCCATCCCCACAAGACCCTCTGGACCCGCCTCGACGCCGGTTGCGCCGCCCGCCTCGCGAGCTTCGCAACGACCACCCCCGACGCGCGCGGAGAGGTGCCGCCGCGCATCGCGTCCTTCGTGACGCCCACCGTGGTGCTCCGCAACCTCGTCGAGGGACGCGACGCCACCACCTTCGCGAAGGCCCGCGCCCTCGGGGTCTGGGACGCCTTTCTCGCGCACCGCCACCAGGGCCCCGCGGTGCTCGACGCGGTGATGCAGTCGGGCCTCCGCGGACGCGGCGGCGCAGGCTTCTCCACCGGACAGAAATGGCGCTTCGCCGCGCAGCAACCGCCCGGGCAGAAGTACGTCGTCTGCAACGCCGACGAGGGTGACCCCGGGAGCTACATCGACAAGTGGCTGCTCGAGCTCGACCCCCACTCGGTGCTCGAAGGCATGGCCCTCGCGGGCATCGCCATCGGCGCGTCGCGCGGAAAGATCTACGTACGCTCCGAGTACCCCGCGGCCCTCCACGCGCTGCACACCGCGGTGCGCGAGGCCCGCGACGGGGGTGTGCTCGGCGACACCCACCCCACGCTCAGCTTCGACGTCGACGTCGTCGAAGGCGCCGGGAGCTACGTCTGCGGCGAAGAGACCGCCCTGCTGCGCAGCATCGAAGGCCTGCGCGGCATGGTCACCGCGCGCCCGCCCTTCCCCGCCGTGAAGGGACTCTTCGAGCGACCCACCGTGGTCAACAACGTCGAGACGCTGATCTCGGTCCCGTGGATCGTCACCCACGGCGCAGACGCCTACGCCGCCGTGGGCGTCGGGAAATCGCGCGGCACCAAGGCCGTGTGCCTCAACGAGCGCTTCGTTTCCCCCGGGCTCTACGAGGTCCCGCTGGGGATCACCCTGCGCGCGATCTGTGAAGACCTCGGCGGAGGGATGCGCGACGGGCGATCGCTCAAGGCGCTGCAGATCGGTGGTCCGTTGGGCGGGATTCTCCCCGCGAGCGCGCTCGACACGCCACTCGGCTTCGAGGAGCTCGATGCGGTGGGCGGGCTTCTCGGGCATGGCGGCATCGTGGCCTTCGACGACCGCACCGACATGCGCGCCCTCGCGCTGCACCTCTTCACCTTCGGCGACGAGGAGTCGTGTGGCAAGTGCTTCCCGTGTCGACTCGGGATGCGCCGCGGCCGCGAGCTCGTGCAGGGCCTGGTCGAGGGGGCGCAGCCCTACGGAGATCCCCTCGCGATGCTCACCTCCCTCTGCGAGACGATGCAGCACGGCTCGCTCTGCGCACACGGGGGAGGGCTGCCGGCGCCCATTCGATCCATCGTCACGCACTGGCCCGAAGAGCTCCTCGCGCCCCCCGCACCCACCGTCGAAGCCGCCCACGGAGACGCCGAATGAGCGACGCCCTGCGATTCACCCTCGATGGTCGTGTGGTCCTCGCGCGCGACGGCGAGACCGTGCTCGACGTGGCCACCCGCGAAGGGACCTACATCCCCACGCTGTGCTTCGACCCGCGACTCACCCCCTTCGGCGCGTGCCGCGCGTGCCTCGTGGGCGTGCAGGGGGCGCGAGGTCCGGTGGCGGCGTGCACCACCCCGGTGCGCGACGGGATGGTCGTCGACACCCGCGACCCCGTGGCCTTTCGCGTGGGCCGCGGCGTGGTCGAGCTCGTGCTCAGTGACTTTCCCGAGGCCGCCCTCGCGCGCGACGAAGACCGCGGCGAGCTCCGCGCGGTGGCCCGTCACTTCGGCCTCGAAGCGTCGCGCTGGCAGGGCGAGCGCCACGCCGACGCGCTCGACGACCGCCATCCCTACCTCAAGCTCAAGCTCGACGAGTGCATCGTCTGCGGCCGCTGCGTGCGGGCGTGCGACGAGATTCAAGGCACCTTCGCGCTCACCTACACCGGCCGCGGCTTCGAGACCCGCATCGCGCCGGGCATCGGCAACGGGTTCACCGACAGCGCGTGTGTCTCGTGCGGCGCGTGCGCGTCGGCGTGCCCAACGGGCGCCATCGACGAGGCGCCCTTTCGCGACACCGCCCGCGTCGATCGGGTGGTGGGCACCACCTGCGGGTATTGTGGCGTGGGGTGTCGATTGGACATCTCGGTGCGCGACGAGCGCATCGTGTCGTCAGAGCCCGCGCTGGATGGTCCGAGCAACCACGGTCACACGTGTCTGAAGGGGCGCTTCGCCCACGGCTTCGTGCTCAGCCCCGAGCGCCTCACGCACCCGCTCCTTCGCGAGGGCGACGGCTTTCGCCAGGCGAGCTGGGACGAGGCCCTCTCCCTCGTGGCCACGCGGCTGCTGGCGATTCGCGACGCGCACGGCCCCGACGCCATCGCGGCGCTCTCGTCGTCGCGCGGCACGAACGAAGACAACTACGCGATGCAGAAGCTCCTGCGCGCGGTCATCGGCACGCACAACGTCGACAACTGCTCGCGGGTCTGCCACTCCCCGAGCTCCGCGGGGCTGATTCGCTCCCTCGGCCACAGCGGCGGGACCAACTCCTACGACGACATCGAGGGCGCCCGCACGCTGCTGATCGCCGGGGCCAACGCCACCGAGGGCCACCCCGTGCTCGGCGCACGGTTGAAGCAACAAGCCCTCGCGGGGGCGAAGCTCGTGGTGATCGATCCACGGCGGGTGGAGCTCGCGCGCTACGCGGATGTGTTCCTGCAGCTCCGACCGGGCACCAACGTCGCGGTGTTTCACGGCCTCGCCCACGTGGTCATGCGCGACGGCCTCTTCGACCGTGACTTTCTCGCCGCCCGCGTTGACGACGTCGACATCTACCGGGCCTTTCTCGCCGACTACAGCCCCGCGCGCGTCGAGGAGATCTCGGGCGTGCCCGCGCACCTGCTCGAACGCGCCGCGCACCTCTACGGCGAACACAGCCCCGCGGGGATCTACTACGGCCTCGGCGTCACCGAGCAGTCGCAGGGCGTGGCGGGCGTGCGCGCGCTGGTGAACCTCGCGACCCTCACCGGCAACCTCGGGCGCGACGGCGCCGGGGTGAACCCCCTCCGCGGGCAGAACAACGTGCAGGGCGGCAGCGACATGGGCGCGCTGCCCACCACCCTTACGATGTACCAACCCGTCACCGACGCGGCCGTGCGCGCGCGCTTCGAGGAACGCTGGGGCGTGACGCTCAAGGGTGAGCGGGGGCTGATGATTCCCGAGATGTTCGACGCGGCCATCGCGGGGAAGCTCAAGGCCATGTACGCCTTCGGCGAAGACATCGCGCAGACCGACCCGAACACCGGCCACGTGGTGAAGGCCCTGCGCGCGCTGGACTTCTTCGTGGTGCAAGAACTCTTCATGAGCGAGACCGCGAAGCTCGCCCACGTGGTGCTCCCGGGCGCGTCCTTCCTGGAGAAGGAGGGGACCTTCACCAACGCCGAGCGGCGCATCCAGAAGGTGAACCCCGTGGTCGCCCCGCCGGGTGAGGCCCGCACCGACTTCGAGATCTTTCTCGACCTCGCCGCGCGCATGGGTCGCCCCCTGGGCTTCACCACCCCCGCCGAGGCGATGGACGAGGTCGCCTCGCTCTCTCCCGCGCTCGCCGGTGTGTCGCACAAACGCCTGGGGCGCAAGGGCTTGCAGTGGCCCGTGCCCGACGCCACGCACCCCGGTACCGCCGTGCTCTACCGCGACCGCTTCGAGACCGCGACGGGTCGGGCGCAGCTCGCGCGCACCCCGTGGCAGCCGCCGGGCGAGGCGGCCGATGAGCGCTTCCCGATGATCCTGGTGACGGGTCGGCAGCTCGCGCACTACAACGCCGGGACGATGACCCGGCACACGGGCAACGCGGTGCTGCACCCCACCGACTGCGTCGAGATCAACCCCCAGGACGCCGTGTTTCTCGGCATCGCCGAGGGCGACGAGGTCGAGGTCGCGAGCCGCCGCGGGAGCGTGCGCACCTTCGCGCACCTCACCGACCGGAGCGCGTGCGGGGAGGTCTTTCTGTCGTTCCACTTCCCCGAGGTGCTCACCAACCTGCTCACCAGCGGGAACAGCGACGCGTACACCCGCTGCCCGGAGTACAAGATCTCCGCGGTGCGTGTGCACAAGGTCGCCGACGGCGCGGGGCGCATGCCCGTGTGGAACCCCGGGATCCACCCCGGCGCGTGATGTCCGACGACGCCCGCGACGACACCGTGCTGCGCTGGCGCGACGGCGTCGCCACCGCCACGCGTGACACCCTCTCGGTCGAAGAACCGCTCGCCATCTCCGTCGACGGCGCCCGCTGGCTCACCACCCTGCGCACCCCGGGCGATGACCTCGACCTCGTGCTGGGGCTGCTCTGGAGCGACGCCGTGATGCATCGCGTGGGCGACGCCGACGTGCACCCCGTGGGCGACCACGCCGTGGAGGTGCGCGCCGCGCCCGGATGCACGCTCTCGCTCACCGAGGCCGCGCGGGCCACCACGGTCACCGCGGCGTGCGGGATGTGCGGGCGCCACGCCATCGATGAGGTCTGCGCGGGCATCGACCTGCGCGGCGATGAGACCCGCGTGCGGGGTGCGCTCCTGTGCGCGATGCCCGAGGTCTTGCGCGGCGCGCAGGGGGTCTTCGCGCAGACCGGCGGCACCCACGGCGCGGGGCTGTTCACCGCGGGCGGCGAGCTGCTCGTGGCGCGCGAGGACGTCGGGCGACACAACGCCGTCGACAAGGTCATCGGCGCGCGCATGCGACGCGCGCGGGCCCTGGGAGAGAAGCACTTCTCGCTCGCGGGGTGTGTGCTGGTGGTGACCGGGCGCGCGGGCTTCGAGATCGTGCAGAAGGCCGCGCGGGCGGGGTGTCCGGTGGTGTGCGCGGTGTCGGCGCCGACGTCGCTGTCGGTGGACCTCGCGCGCCGCGCGGGGGTCACCCTCGCGGGCTTCGTGCGGGGCGGCGGGATGAACCTCTACGCGCACCCGCAGCGGGTGGGGTAGGGCGCCTCAGCCGTTCGAGAGGCGAAACCGCGGCGCGGTGATCCGCGTCGACCGGCACTCCGGGCACGCGCTCGGCGCCGTCAGCCGCGCGCGGTCACGAAACACGTACCCGCACCCGACGCACTCCGCCGGGATCACCTCCACCCGTTCCCCCTGCGCGCCACGGGATCGCGTGAGGTGCTCGAGGTGGGACGCCACGTCGCGCTCGGAGACCCTCGCGGC
>JBILLI010000125.1:0-13900 GCA_044376155.1 Polyangiales bacterium | reverse complement strand
ATCACACCCCCGAGCTCTGCCGCCGCGCGCAGGGCCTCGAGCATCGCCGCGCGGGTGGTCTGGGTTCGCGCAGGGGGCGCCCTCGGGCCGTCGTCGCTCATGCGCGCAATCTACCGCCGCCGCCCCCGAAGCGCTTGACGGAGGCCCGCGTCCAGCGTGCCATTCGCGCATGAGTCGCTCCTTCGTTCGCCTCGCCTGCGCCGCTGCGTTCCTGCTCTCGACCGCCTGCACGTCCTCCAGCGGTGTGGTGGGCGGGGGCGACAGCGCCGTGGGCCTCGACGCCGCCCTCGACGTCGCCTGCGCCGCCGGGCAGACGGCGTGTGACGGCCGCTGCGTCGACCTCCGCGCGAGCCGCGATCACTGCGGCGCGTGCGGCGCGGCGTGCCCCGGCGGGCAGGTCTGCGCCGAAGGGATGTGTCGGGTGTCGTGCCCGGCCGGGCAGTCCCTCTGCGGCGATCGTTGCGTGACCCTCGACACCGACCTCGCGAACTGCGGCGCCTGCGCCACCGCGTGCGCCCGCGGGCAGGTCTGCGCCATGGGGCGCTGCACCCTCGAGTGCGGCGCCACCCTCGCGCGCTGCGGCGGCGAAGACGGCGGCGCCACCCCCGCGTTCTGCACCAACACCCGCATCGACCCCGCCAACTGCGGCGCCTGCGGCGCCTCGTGCGCGATGGGGCAGAGCTGCGTCGACGGTCGCTGCGCGGTGGTGTGCCCGGCGGGGCAGAGCCTCTGCGACGGCCGCTGCGTGACCCTCGCCACCGACCGCGCGCACTGCGGCGCGTGCGGCACCGCCTGCGCGGCCGGGCAGGTCTGCACCGCGGGCGCCTGCGGCCTGGAGTGCGGCGCGGGCACCACCCGATGCACCCGCGGGTCCGACGCGTTCTGCGCCGACACCACCCGCGACCCGCTCAACTGCGGCACCTGCGGCGCGGCCTGCGGCACCGGCGAGCGCTGCGCCAACAGCCGCTGCGAGCTCGCATGCCCCACGGGGCAGACGGCGTGCAGCGGGCGCTGCGTGACCCTCGAGACCGACCGCGCGAATTGCGGCGCGTGCGACTTCGCGTGCCCCACCGGGCAGGTGTGCTCCGCGGGCGCGTGCACCCTGGAGTGCGCCCAGGGCTTCGCGGCCTGCGGCGGCGGGTCCACCGCGCGCTACTGCGCCGACACCCGCACCGACCGCGCGAACTGCGGCGCCTGCGGCACCACCTGCGCCGCGGGGCAGCTCTGCGTCGCGGGCGCCTGTGAGCTCTCGTGCGGGGGGGGCCTCTCGGTGTGCGCCAACGCCTGCCGTGACCTGCGCACCGACAACGCGAACTGCGGCCAGTGCGGGCGCGCGTGCGCCGCAGGGACCGTGTGCTCCAACGGGGCGTGCGCGGCGAATTGCGCGACCCCGCTGCAGGCCTGCGGCACCAACGCGCGCTGCACCGACGTCTCCACCGACCCGACGAACTGCGGCGCGTGCGGCACCACCTGCCCCACCGGCCCCAACGCCACCGCGGTGTGCGCCGCGGGCCGCTGCGGCGTGACCTGCGCCGCGGGCTTCGCGGACTGCGACGGCAACGCCACCAACGGCTGCGAGGCCTCGCTCGGCAGCGCCACCTCCTGCGGCGCCTGCGGCACGCGCTGCGACTTCGCCAACGCCAGCGGCGCGTGCAGCAGCGGCCGCTGCGCCCTGGGCGCGTGCACCGGCGCCTACCGCAACTGCAACACCCAGACGATCGACGGCTGCGAGGTCAACACGGCGAACGACAACGCCAACTGCGGCGCGTGCGGCGCGGCCTGCCCCGCGGGCCAGGTGTGCGCCAACGGGGCCTGCGCGCCCAACTGCGCGAGCGGGCAGACCGCGTGCGGGGGGCGCTGCACGACGCTCACCTTCGACCCGCGCAACTGCGGGGCCTGCAGCGTGGACTGCGGCGTCAACGCCTGCGTCAACGGCACCTGTCAGGTCGCGCGGAGCTACCGCTCGTGCCGCGAGATCCTGATGATGGGCGCGTCGACGGGCAACGGCGAGTACGAGATCGACCCCGACGGCCCCGGCGGGGCGGCGCCCTTTCGCGCGTTTTGCGACATGACCACGAGCGGCGGCGGGTGGACCCGTTGCCTTCGCTTTCAGAACACCGCCAACGAGGACCTCACGGGCAACACCTGGTTCGACAGCTGCGTGAGCCTCTCGAACGTCACGGGCAACCAGTCGCAGGTGATGGTCACCCTGCGCGACGGCACCAACGCCGTGGCCTACAACACCACGGGCGCGCGCGTGGGCACCTGGACGCCCGACGCCATCACCTCCACCGCGGGCCCCTCGCGGCAGTACGACCTCACGACGCACAACCAGATCATCACCCTCGCCAACGGCGACCGGATGATCATCTCCGCCCGCAACGGCAGCGACGGCGGGTGCTGGGGCGCGATGGGCAACGGCTACGGGATCGTCTTCTACGGCGCCGGCGTCACCGACGGCACGCGGCCCAAGCTGATGCTGATGCAGTACCGCTTCACCAACGGCATCGTGCGGAACTTCTGGGAGGGCAACACCGGCTGGGTGCCGCAGCACGAGCTGCTCTACGTGCCCGGCGGCTTCGGCTCGTGCAGCGCGCCGCAGACCGGCTACCTGGGCGCCTTCGAGTTCTTCGTGCGCTGACCATGGCCGCGCGTCCTCGAGGTCCGCAGCGGGTGGTGTGTCTCACCGAGGAGACCACCGAGTGGCTCTGGGCCCTCGGGGAGCAGCACCGCATCGTCGGGATCTCGGCCTACACCGAGCGCCCCCCCGAGGCGCGCGCCCACGCGCCCGTGGTCTCTGCCTTCATCGGCGGCTCCGTGGACAAGATCGTGCGGTTGCAGCCCGACCTCGTGGTGGGCTTCTCCGACGTGCAGGCGGGCCTCGCGCGGGAGCTCATCTCCGCGGGCCTCCCGGTGCTGGTGACCAACCAGCGCAGCGTGCGGGAGATCCTCGACGTGCTCGCCATGATCGCGGGCATCGTGGGGGCACATACGATCGGCGACGCGCTGCTCGACGGGTATCAGCGACGGCTCGACGCCGCGGGCGAGCGGGCCGCGCGGCGCGCCCACCGGCCGCGGGTGTACTTCGAGGAGTGGGACGAGCCCATGATCAGCGCGATCCGCTGGGTGGGGGAGCTCGTCGCGCTCGCGGGCGGGGTCAACGTGTTCGAGGCCGAGAGCCACGCGGCGGCGTCGAAGGGGAGGGTGGTCACCGTCGAGCGCGTGCGCGCGGCGCAGCCCGAGGTGGTGCTCGCGTCGTGGTGCGGCAAGCCCTTCGACGAAGCCGCGATGCGCGCGCGGCTGGGCGACGACCTCCCGGCGATGCGCGCGGGGCGGGTGCACGAGGTGTCGTCGACGGTGATCCTGCAGCCGGGCCCCGCGTGTCTCACCGACGGGATCGACGCGCTGGAGGCGCTGCTCGCTACGCCTTGAGGTCGGCGTCGAGGCGCGAGCAGGCGTTGCAGAGCGCGTCGTCGACCTCGTCGAGGTTGAACGCCGCGAAGCGCCCGAGGGCGATGGCGGCCTTCGCGCGGTCGTCCAAGGGCCACGCCGCGGTGACCTCGCGGGCGGCGGCGTCGAGCAGGCCGTCGAGGGCCTCGAGCGCCTTCACCTGCGGCCACTGTGCGCGGAGCGCCGCGGCCTGCCCGCGCACCGCGGTGATCTCGTCGAGAACAGACTGTTGCGTGCGCGCGCTCACGGCCCCGGGCGTACCACGGAACCCCAATTTGGCGGGAGAATGAACTGGGTCCCACCGCCCGGCCCGCCGACGCCCGGTACCACCCCGGTGGGGAAGGGGGCCGCGGTAGAGCGGAGCACTTCGACGGGGCCGTTGGTGACGAACTGTCCGAGCTGCCGCCCCTCGCCGAGGATCGCGAGCTGCCCCGGCGCAGTGCCGGGCGAGGCCGCGTACATCCCCTGCAGCGGGCCGTTGGGTCCCATGTTCTGGTACTGAATCAAGGGCGTGCCCTCGGGGAGCTCCACGAGCTCGACGGGCTTGCTCCAGTCGGTGCCATCGAGGTGGCTGTTGAGCCGCTCGGGGTTGTTGCCGAACTTGTCGGGGTACTGCTTGCGGTACCACTCCGCGGCCTCTTCGCGGCTCATCACCTTGATGACCTTCGGCCGACGGAACACCCGCACGCCGTCGGTGCCGTCTTCGGCGCGGGACATCGCGCCCTCGAGCTTCTTCGCGTCGCCCGCGAGGTCGGCGGCGTCTTCGACCTTGTCGACGGCCGCGGCGCCCCGCGCGAGGTTGCGCGCCGCGCCCGCGCCCTTCGCCGCGCCCTTCGCCACGAGCCCCGCGCCCTTGCCGCCGATGAAGGCCTCGGCGAGCACGCGCACGGTGTCACCCGTGCCCACGCCCAGCGCCTGCGAGAGACCGCCCTGCGCGTAGGCGTCGGCGTAGCGGTCGCGGACCTGCCCGGCGATGTTTCCGCCGAGGTCCGCGAGGCGCCCGCGCGCGGCGGACCCCGCCTCTGTGGGGAGCACGGAGCTGCCCACGTCGCCCGCGAGGTTGCCGAGGGACTCCACCCCGCCCTGGATCGACGCCCGCGCGGCCGCGGTGGCCTCGGGCGTGGCGGTGAGCCCGGTGGCGTCCCAGAGGGTGGTCGCCGAGCCCTTCACGTCCTGCACCGTGTCGTTCACGGACTTCTTCAACCCCGCGAAGAACCCGGTCTCTTCGGGGGTCTCGGGGGTCACGGGGGGATTGCTGTCGCCCGCCACGCCGCCCGCGGGGGTGACCGTCGCGCGCGGACCTCCGCCCGGCTGGTACACCGCGGTGCCCACGGTGTTGCCGTGGTTCATCAAGAAGGGGTCGCCGTGGCGCACCGCGAAGCTCCCCTGCACGCGCACGGTGCCGCTCCCGCGGATGGGTTCGCACACGCCGCCGCCCGCGAAGGTGCCCGACTTCACCCCGCCGCCCGCGCCGCCCTCGTCGCCGCGCACCACCGGGATGCGGCTCGCGAGGGTGAACACCTCCATCCCCGTGGCGCGCACCGTGGGCACGGTGCCGACGCTCGGCGCGAAGGTCGCGACGATGGGGTAGGGCACCGGCGCCGTGGGGCTCTTGCAGACGTCCGGCGCGCTGCTCACCACCCGAGGGACGCCGTCTTTGCGCGCGAGCTCCTTGTCATCCACGGGGGAGCGCTCCGAGGTCGGCGCGGGCTTCGATCACGCGCAGCGGGGGCGATTGCTCGAACGACACCCGGTACACCAACCCCGCGGTCATCGCCTCGACGTCGATCACCAGCGTGTCGAGGACCATGGGCAGCGGCAGCATCACTCCGTTGTGGTAGCGCCCGAGGGCGTACACGTAGAAGCGCGGCACGGTGAACGCCAGGTCCCCCTCGGGGTGCACCCCGCGGAGGGTCACGGGCTCACCCCCGCGCAAGAAGGGCATCACCAGGTCGGGGTGCGCGCCGTTCCAGTAGGCGTCGCTGAAGTCGTCGGGCATCGCGGGCCAGCGTTGCGCGAGCCAGGCGTCGTCGAAGGTCCCGGCGCGCTCGCGGCGGGGGGACCACGCGCGGCCGATGGGGCCAAGTCCTTGCGGCGCAAGGGCTTCGTCGATGCGGGTGACCGGGTGGGCGGGGTCTTCGATCTGCGGCGCGGGCAGCCGTCGGGCGCGGGTGAGGTCGGGCGCGAAGCCCACGCCCACGGGGTTGCGGGGGGCGTGGACCTCCCCCGCGGCGCCGCCCCAGGCGAGCTCGTGGCGCAGGGGCACCGCGGCGGTGGGCAGCGGGGCGGTGAGGGTCCAGCGGTCGTCGTCGCCGCGCGTCCACCATCGCGGGCCGGTGACCCGGAGTCGCTTCTCGCGCGCGCCGACGGCCACCGAGACCTCCCACGCGGGGAGGGGGGCGCCGTTGGGCGGTCGGGCCACGGCGTGCACGATGACATCCGTGGCGGGCTTGCGGGGGCAGAGGTCGCTCTCCCAGCGCGCGGCGGTGGCCGTGGGGTCGCCGTGGTGCTCGTCGCCGAGGCAGAGGTCGTGCTGCTCCGCCGCGAGCGCGCCGCCGCGGGTGAGGTCCAGCGTGGCGCGCAGGCAGAGGGTGTGGAACGCGGCGTCGGCGCGGTCCAGGCTCTCGTAGAGCATCGCCGGGAAGGGCGTGTGGTTGCGCAGCGTGGGCATCGTCAGTTGATGTCGACGATGCTGCCGTTGATGGCCACCGGACCCTTGGCGCTGATGTCGATCTTCTCGCCCGAGATGGAGATGTTCCCGAGGGCGTCCATGCTGAAGCGCGAGAGCCCGCAGACGATCTCGAAGCGCGCGCCCACGGTGATCTGGTAGGCGAGGCCCACCTGCTGCGCCTTGGCCATGCCCACGGTCTCCTGCGCCATCATCGCCACGGTCACCGACTGGTTCTGCGACACCGTCACCGAGTGGTTCTGGGACACGCTCACCGATTGGTTCCCGCCGACCTCGGTGCGGTGGTCGTTGTCGACGGTGAGCGACGCGCCCTGCGGCCCGTGCACCTCGGTGTCTTGATTGCCGTCGACGGTGAAGGTGTCGCTCTGCATCACGTGCGAGACGCGGTTCTGCTCGACGGTGTTGAACTCCTCGCCCTGCACCCGCTTCGTGCGGTGGCGCTGCACGGTGAGGGTCTGGTCGTGCTTCACCAGCGTGTCGTGGTCGCGCTCGGCCTGGGTGTAGACCTGCTCCGCCCCGGCGGCGTCTTCGAAGCGCATCTCGTTGTAGCCGCCCGTGCGGGGCGTGCTCCAGGTGCGAAAGCCGCTCTTGGTCTTCGCCGCGGGGAATGGCGTCGCGTGGGCGTTCTCGCCGTTGTAGACGCAGCCCGTCACCAGCGGTCGGTCGGGGTCGCCCTCGAGGAAGGCCACCACCACCTCCATCCCGATGCGCGGGATGAACGCGAAGCCCCACTCGCCGCCGCCCCAGAGCTGCGACACGCGGATCCAGCACGAGCTCCGCGCGTCCTCGCGACCCAGGCGGTCCCAGAAGAACTGCACCTTGATGCGGCCGTGGGCGTCTGTGTAGATGTCCTCGCCCTCGGGGCCCACCACGCGCGCGGTCTGCGGGCCCTCGACGATGGGCCGCGGGGTCACCCGCGCGGGGCGGAACGGCACCGACGACTCGGTGCCCTCAATGCGGTGCGTGCGAAAGCGGTTGGTGTAGCGCGCGCCTTCGCCCTTCACCGGGAGGGGGACCCCGGCTTCGTCGAGGATGTCGCGGAGCCGCTCGCTGTGCTCGACCGACTCGGGGAGCACGTGCCACGCGCTGCCGCGGTGCTCGACCGCGGTGACGAGGTAGGTGACGTCGAGCTCGAGGCGCTCGTGGCCGAGGAGCGTGAGCCGCGCGCCCGGGCGCAATCCCGCGAGGTTGCCGCGGCCGCGGCCGGTGTGCTGTCGACAGAGGTGCTCCTCGGCGCGCACCTTCGCGAGGCGCGGGGTGTTGTGCGTGCCGTAGACGCCGCCGCCCTCGTCGTAGCGCGCGAGGGCGCTGCGCGCGGGGTACTCGTAGCGCGCGCGCCGCCCGCCGCCGTGCCGCGCGGTCATGTCGAGGGTCGCGCGGGGACGGGTGAAGTCGTAGTCGCGCACGGTGACCGCGGCGGTGCCGAGGGCGTGCTGCTCGTCGAACCACGCGACGGTCTCGACCTCGCGGGTGGCGCTGCTGCCGTCGACGACCCGCGCGGGCGCGCCGTCGAGGGTGGGGGCGTCGGGCCAGGCGTGCTCGTCGCCGCAGAGGTGCCAGACCTCGCCGCCGTCGTCGTCGTGCGAGAAGCGAAAGGGTACCCCCTCGTCTTCGAGGAGGCGGCGCACGAAATCGAGGTCGCTCTCGCCGTACTGCACCAGGTACTCGCGGGGCGTGAGGGCGTCGACGGAGGGGTCGATGGCGACGCGCGCGCCGGGGTAGACCCCCGCGTCGGCCAGCACCGCGCGGATCACGTCGGGCACCGACATCTCCTGAAAGATCCGGTTGTCGCTGCGGAGCGAGAGCAGCCAGAGGGCGGGCACCACCTCGACGCGCACGAGGCGGTGGCTCGCGGTGGAGCCGAGCTCCTCGACCGCGCGCACCACCCCGTGCAGCGCGTGCTCGTGCGGGCCGCGGGCGGTGTCGAGGCGCGCGGGCGCGCCGAGCATCCCGTCGAGCGCGTCGCCGCCGGTCTCCATCGCGAGGATCAGCCGCGCGCAGTAGAGCTCCGACAGCGCCTCCCGCGTGTCGACCGACACCACGGACCATGCCTCGGCGGGGACGCCCCCCGCGCTGAAGCGCCACATGACCTCGCCCACCACGCTCATCAGGCGCGCATCGTAGATCGATTCACCGCGTCCACGCGATGAGCATCGCGGCGAGAAACACCGCCGTCACCAGCGACGCGATGACCAGCGACGCGAGGTTCGTGCGTGGGGGCGTGGGGCTCACCGGCAGCGGCGCGAGGGGCGTCGGCGCAGGCGGCGCGAGGGAGGGCGGCGCGGACCACGCCGGGGTCACCGGCGGCGCGGCGATCACGTGGAACGAGTTGCGCGAGCCGCCCCAGTCGTCGTGCGTCGGCGCGGGTGGCTCCATCACCGCGGGTGCGGGCGCGTCGGGCGGCGGCGCGAAGACGTGGCGCGTGTGCTCCAGGGGCGCGTCAGGGGGCGGCGCGGCGATGGCGCGGGTGCGGTCCTCGCGCGGTGCGCGGCGCGGCGTGCGGAGGGTGGCGGCGTACTCGCGCGGGGGATCGTCGGGGGGCGGCGCCGCGACGAAGGCTGTCGGATCCGGGAGGTCGGCGACGTGCGAGGGCGGCGGCGCGCGCACGGCCTCGGTGCGATCGTCGAGCTCGGGCAGCGCCGGCGGGGGCATGGGGGTCGGGGCGTGGCGCGCGGGCGGCGCGCGCTCGAAGGGGGAGGGCTCCGCGGCGCGCGGTGCGGGGCGGGGGGGAGCGCGCGGGGTCCAGACGGCGCGGCGCACCAGTTCGCGCAGGCGCGCGGCGTCGGCCGGGCGGGCCTCGGGGTCGTCGGCGAGGCACGCGCGGACCAGCGCGCGCAGGCTGTCATCGAGGTCGTCGCGAGACTCCTCCAGCCGCGTCGCCACGCGCGTCGCGGGGGCCTCCTCGCCGAGCAGGATCGCGCCGAGGAGCATCCCCAGCGCGAAGACATCGGCCCGCGGCGAGACGGTGAAGGTGCGCGGATCGAGCTCTGGCGCAAGGCGATCGACGCCCACCGGGGGCGCGAGGAGGGCCGCGCCCACGGCGTCAAGCCGGGCGATGACCCGGGCGCCGCGCGCGACGACGTGCACGCTCCAGGGCGCGACCCCGCCGTGCGCGAGGCCGCCGCGGTGCACCACGGCGACGGCCTGACAGACCTGGTCGAAGAGCTCACGCGCCTGAGGCAGCGACGCGACCCCCTGCGGGGCCTCGCGGGCGAGCCAGGGCGCGAGGCTCACGCCGTCGGCGGGGTCGTAGGCGAAGACCGCGCGGGTGCCATCGAGGGCGGCGCGGCGCACCGGGCGCAGCTGCGGGTGCTGGAGCGCGGCGCTGGCGTCGAGGAGCCGCGCGGCCGGCTCGCGCGGGAGCTCGTCGCGCAGGGGCTCCACGAGGAGCACCTCAGAGACGCCGCCGCCGGGCGCCTCGGCGCGCCAGCGGGGGCCGATGGGGGTGGTCTCCAGCACGGCCAGCAGTCGGTCGCCCGTGCTCAGCGTGAGGCCTGCCACACCTGGTTCTGCCCGCGACACGTGGTGGGATCATGCACGGCCATGCGGTGAAGGCAACGAAGCGTCGGTGGGGGCCGCAGGCGTCGGGCGGTGTTGTGGTGCTGCCAGAGATTCGGGGGAGCGGGCGGTGCGGTGGTAACGTTCCCGCGATGTCCGACGCCCCGCTGAGACTGGTCACGGCGCCGCCCAAGGCGATGTCCGTGGCGGAGCTGAACCGCACGATCAAGGCCGGCATCGAGGAGCGCTTCCCCTCGCTCTGGGTCGAGGGCGAGGTCACGGCGTGCAAGGTCGCCCCCACGGGGCACCTGTACTTCGACCTCAAGGACGACCGCGAGGAGGCCCGGGTCTCGGCGGTGATGTTCAAGGGCAGCGTGTCGCGCTCCCGCGCGCGGATCGCCAACGGCGAGCGCGTGCAGGTGAAGTGCAAGCCGGGGCTCTACGTGCCGCGGGGGCAGTTCCAGATCCTCGCCGAGCTCGCGCTGCCCGTCGGCGCGGGCGCGGCGGCGCTGGCGCTGCAGGCCCTCAAAGAACGGCTCCACGCCGAGGGCCTCTTCGCGCCCGAGCGCAAGCGCGCGATCCCGCGCTTCCCGCGGGCCGTGGGGGTGGTCACCAGCGCGTCGGGGGCGGCGTTTCACGACATCTGCAAGGAGGCCCACCGGCGGTGGCCCGTGCGCATCGTGCTGTCGCCCTCCATCGTGCAGGGCGCCGAGGCGCCCGCGCAGGTGGTGAAGGCCCTGGCGCTCATCCAGCAGATGCCCGAGGTCGAGGTGGTCATCGTGGGCCGCGGCGGTGGCGCCAGCGAAGACCTCGCGGCCTTCAACGACGAGCGCGTCGCCCGCGCCATCGCGGCGTGCCGGGTGCCCGTGATCTCCGCGGTGGGCCACGAGGTGGACTTCACCGTCGCCGACCTCGTGGCCGACGCCCGCGCCGCCACGCCCACGCAGGCGGCGGCGATGTGCACGCCGGTGGTGTGGTCCGAGGAGTCCGAGCGGCTGCTGCAGTACAAGCGCAGGCTCTGGCGGGGTCTGCAGCTGAAGCTCTCGACCCTGCGCCTCGCGCTGCAGAAGCAAGGGCTGCGCGACGCCCGCGCGCTCCCGCTGGGGGACCTCGGGCAGCGCCTCGACGACCTCGCGCAGCGCCTCGACGACGCGATGCGCGCGAAGATCCAGGGCGGCCGCGCGGCGCTGCTCCGCGGGGAGCGCGCGCTGGAGGCCACGCACCCCCGGGCGCGGCTCGTGGCCGACGCCGCCCGCCTCGCGGCCCTGAGCGCCCGCCTCGCGCCGGTGATGTCCCGCCGCGCCGAGCGTCGGCGCACCACCCTGCATGACCTCGACGGGCGCCTCCGACGCGCCGCGGTGCGCGCGCAGGAGCGCCCCGCGCAGCGCCTCGCGGTGCTGGGCTCGCGGCTCGACGCGCTGTCGCCGCTGAAGATCCTCGCGCGGGGCTACGCGGTGGTGCTGCACGAGGGGCGCGCGGTGACGCGGGCCGAGAGCCTCGCGCCAGGAGACACCCTGCGCGTGCGGCTCGACCAGGGCGAGGCCGACGCGGTGGTCACGGGGGTGCGGTCGTGACCGCCGAGCGCCTCGCGCTGCTGGGGCACCCCGTGTCGCACTCGCGCTCCCCCGCGATGATGCGCGCGGCCTTTCGCGCCACCGACATCGACGGGGAGTACACCGCCTTCGACGTGCCGGGGGAGCTCCTCGGCGACGCCGTGCGGGGCCTCGCGGCGCTGGGCTTTCTCGGCGCGAACATCACCCTGCCGCACAAGGTCACCGTGATGCCGCACCTCGCGAGCATCGACGGCGCCGCGGTGCTCGTGGGCGCGGTGAACACCCTCGCGCGCACCGAGGACGGGTTCATGGGCTTCAACACCGACGTCGAGGGCGTGGTCCGCACGCTCGAGGGCGCGGGCTGTGACCTGCGCGACGCGCGGGTGGTGGTCATCGGGTCGGGCGGGGCGGCGCGGGCCGCCGCCGTGGGCTGCGCGTGGCACGGGGCGTCGCGGGTCGACATCGTGGCGCGCGAGGAGTCGGCCGCGCGGGCCGTGGCGGGCGCGGTGCGCGGGCTCTGCGACGCGTCGTGGGTGGCCTTCGGCGAGGCCGACGCGGCGCTCGCGGGGTGCGACGTGATCATCCAGGCGACCTCGTGCGGGATGCTCGGCGGCCCCCCCGCCGCGGACATGCTCCGCGACGTGCCCCTCGCGCGCTGCCGCAAGCGCACGTTTGCGCTCGACGTGGTGTACGTGCCCGTCGAGACCCCGTGGCTCGCCGACGCGCGACACTGCGGTCTGCGGGTGATCGAACGGGGCGGGGTCGAGATGCTCGCGCGGCAGGGCGCGGCGGCCTTCGAGCGCTGGTTCGGGGTGGCCGCGCCGCTGGATGAAATGCGCGGCGCCCTCGGGCTGTGACCCGCCGCCCTACGGACCTCCGCCCGATGGTACCGTCGACGGCAGCGGGAATGCGTCACGCAACCATCTTGTTCTTGGCGGCCCTCGGCTGCGTCGACGCGGGCTCGGGCATCGTCGGTGCGGCCGGGGAGCGCGGCGACGGGGGCGCGTCGATCGACGGGGGCTTCGTCGCGCCCAGCCTCGATGTCTCGCGGCTGGACATCCCGCCGTTGGACGTTCCTCCGCTGGACGCTCGCCCCCTCGACGCGGGCCCCTGCGCGGCGGACCGCGACTGCCTCCGGGGTCGCCGGTGCCTCCAGGGTCGATGCGTCGAAGACGTGTGCCTCGCGGCGGAGCAGCCCTGCGGCGCCGACCGCTGCGAGATGCGCTGCGTGCCCACGCGAGACCGCTGCGCCGGCGTCACCTGCGCGGCGGGCGAGACCTGCTTCGCCGGTCGCTGCATCGCCGGGTGCTTCCCGTCGCCCTGCGCCGGGGTCACCTGCCCCACGGGCGAATACTGTGACGAGGGCCTCGGTCGGTGCGCGCGCGTGAACCCCTGCGTCGCGCCCTGCGACGACGGCTTCACCTGCCACGTGGCGTGCCTCCCGCGCACGGCCTGCGACGGGGTGACGTGCCCCAGCGGTCAGCGCTGCAACCAGGGCGCGTGCGAGGCCGACCCCTGCGCGGGGGTGTCGTGCGCCGTGGGCTCGCTCTGCGTCGGCGGCCGCTGCGTCAACACCTGCGCGTGTGACCCGCCCTGCAACCGCTCCCCGCGGGACCGCTGCCTCGTGGGCCGCTGCGTGTGCGAGCGCACCTGCACGCCCACGAGCCGCTGCGGCGACGACGACGGCTGCGGCGGTCGCTGCGTGGGCACCTGCGCGAACCCCAACGCGGCGTGTGACCCGGTGAGCTACACGTGCGACTGCGTCCCCCGCTGCGGCACGACGACCTCGTGCGGGCAGGACGACGGCTGCGGCGGTCGCTGCGCCGAGGGCTGCGCCGAGGGGGAGCGCTGCGACCCCATCACCCGCCAGTGCGTGTGCATCCCGCGGTGCCCGCCGCCCGAGCGCTTCAGCGACGTGTACTGCGCGAACCCCGTGCCCAACCTTTGCCCCGGCGGTCCCGTCTGCGGCACGGGCACGGGGTGCCCCGTGGGGCAGCGCTGCTCGGTGAACCTCAACCGCTGCCTCTGCGTCGGCCCCGAGTGTCCGCCGGTGCCCGAGAAGCAGGACGCGGGCAGCGGCGGCGACATGGACGCCTCGGTGTTCTGTCCCGTGGGCCTCGCCGCGTGCGACGGCCTCTGCGTCGACCTGCGCACGAACCCCTTCAACTGCGGCCGCTGCCGGAGCTTGTGTCCGCCCGGGACCACCTGCGTCGACAGCCAGTGCCGCTGCCCGGGCACCACGCGCCTCTGCGGCACCCGCTGCGTCGACACGCAGACCGAGTCGGGCAACTGCGGCGGCTGCGGCATCGTCTGCGGCGCGGGCCTCGCGTGCATCGCCGGGCGCTGCCAGTGCGACACCGCGTGCACCGTCGACCTCAACGCCGTGGACTGCGGCGTCGAGGTGCCCAACCGCTGCCCGGGCGCGCCCTCGTGCGGCCGCGGTCGGCGCTGCGCCTCGGGGCAGACCTGCGACCCCCGCAACGGGCGCTGCGTGTGTGTGCCGCGGTGCCCCTCGGGCGTCGCCTGCGGCACCGCAGACGGCTGCGGCGGGCAGTGCGTCGGGACCTGCAGCGCGGGCTCGTCGTGCGCGCAGGACCCGATGGCGCCCACGCGCTTCTTCTGCTCCGAGGCGAGCTGCGCGGGGGGCTGCCGCTGCGACGAGGTGTGCGCGAACAACCGCTGCGTGCAGCTGATGTGCCCGTTCGGGGGC
>JBILLI010000498.1:0-5846 GCA_044376155.1 Polyangiales bacterium | reverse complement strand
GCGCGACACCCCACGCTCACCTCGGGCACGGGGCGGCTGGACCTCGACGTGGTCCGCGCGTCGCGGGAGCCCATGGCGGTGAAGGTCGGCGCGGGGGGATTGTTCTGCGTCGCGCTGCCGGGCAGGGACCTCGGCATCGCGGTGAAGGTGCACGGCGGGGTGATGGAGGCGCTGCCCGCGCTCATCGCGTGGACGCTCGAGACCTACGCGCCCGAGGCCTGGCGCACACCCGATGATTGGGAGCTGTTGAAGGTGCGCAACGTGGCGGGGCGTGAGGTCGGGGGATGGATCACGCGCGCGGGGTGACGGTCACGCCGCGCGGTCGAGCTCGTGGATCATCTGCTCGCCGGTGAGCTCCGGGGCGGCGCGTCCGCGCGCGTACTTCATGAGCCCCGCGCGCTCGTAGTGGGGGATCACCCGCGGGGTGAGCAGCCCGATCTCGCGGAGGTTGGGCATGAGGCGGGTGAACATCACCTGACGGAACTCCTTCATTCCAGGGACGTTGGTGATGTACCCGCGCCATTGTTCACGGGTGAGCTTGTGGGCGAAGTGCTCGTCGTAGATCTCGTAGGCCATGAAGCGGTTGCGCATGAGCAGCGCGACCTCGAAGGCCCAGTCCTCGCGCTCGCGTCGCTCCTTCTCGTCGAGGTTCGCGGTGATGTGCTCGCGCAGCGCCAGCACCCCGTAGTGCACGTGCCGGGCCTCGTCTTGAATGACCATCTTGAGCAGCTCGCGGAGCAGGGGCTCGGAGGTGGTGCGGTAGAGCGTGCCGAAGGCCCCCAGCGCGAGGCCCTCGACCATGATCTGCATGCCGAGGAACTTCATGTCCCAGCGCGCGTCGGTCATCAGCGCGTCGATGATGACGAAGAGGTTGTCGTTGATCTGGTAGAGCTTGCCGAGCTTGGTATCGAGGTAGCGGTGAAAGACCTCGACGTGGCGGCCCTCGTCCATGACCTGCGTGGCGCCGTAGAGCTTGCCGTCGAAGAACTGCACGGCCTCGGTGACCTGCGCCGAGGCGAAGAGCGCGCCCTGCTCGCCGTGGAGGAACTGCGAGAGCATCCACGCGCAGACGTTGTGCTTCATCATCATCTGCTCGTCGGCGTTGAGGTGCACGTCGAGGGACCGCATCCCCTGCAGGTCGAGGAAGTGGTCGGGCAGCAGCGGCACCTCGGGGTTCAACGGGTCGACGTCGGTGTGCCAGGGGAGCTGCTCGGAGACCCACTGTCCGCGCTTGGCGCGCTCGTAGAGGTCGCGCATGCCCGCGTGGTCGTCGGGGTAGGTCCAGTCGAAGTGGGCGCTGTGGTGGGCGGGGCTGTGCGTGGGCGTGCCCTGCTTCGCGCGTCGGAGGAGCAGGCCGCGCACGCCCGCGGGGCCGAGGGAGGCGAGCACCATGGGGTCGCGCACCTCCATGAAGACCCCGAGCGCTTCGAGGTAGGGGTCGAGGCGGTTGCGCATCGTCGCGGGGAGGAGGTTCGTGAGTCGCTGGGTGTCGAACATGGCGGTTCCCTCCGAGGCGGTCACACAGACGCGGTGGCGATGAAGGTGCGGATCTTGTTCTCGTGGAGGCGCAGCAGAAACTCACCCACCAGCGGGAGCGCCCGGGCCACCATGGCCGCGAGCTGATCCGCCGGGAGCATCCCGAGGCGGGAGTGCAGGATCTCGACCTCCTTTTGCAGGATCGACGCGATGGCCTCTTCGAAGAAGGTCATGAGCCGGGGTGAGAAGCCCAGCTCGCGGGTGAAGCCCGCGCTGCGGAGGCGCCCCCAGAGCTCGACGATCCAGGCGTCTTCTTTCGACACCAGCATGCGTCCCTTGGGGCCTTTGGTGGTGGCGATGATCCCGATCTCGACCATCTCTTCAAAGTCCCGGCGGTCGACCTTCGCGGCCTCGAGCACCGCGCTCACGGGCACGGTCTCGGTGCGGTCGGCGATGGCCCCGGGGGTGCTGCGCAGGCGGTCCTTCACATCCGACAGGAGCTGCTTCTGCGCGGGCGAGAAGGTCTCGTCGCGCTCCTCGATGATGGCCCGAATGGCCTTCAGCGGCAGGAACTGCTCCTCTTGCAGCTTCTTGATGAGCCGAATGCGCTCGACGTGGCGCTCGCCGTAGTACGCCATGTTGCGCCCGGTCTTGTGCCCCTCGGGCACGAGGCCCTCTTGGATGTAGAAGTGCACGGCCTGGCGCTCGACGCCGGTGAGCTCGCAGAGGTCCTTCATCTTGTAGGGAAAGGCCTCCTCGTCGGTGCGCAGCCGCGGCGCCATCACGGCACCTCCAGCACGACCCCGGCGCCCGCCGGGCGTCCTACACAGGTGAGCACCGCCCCCTCGGCGCGCTCGGCGTCGGTGAGGCAGTTGGGCGTCTCCATCACCACCTCGCCCGCGACGCGCTGACAGCGACACGCGCCGCAGCCGCCCATCGCGCACGAGTACGGCATGTCGATGCCCTCGCGCATCGCCGCGTCGAGGATCGTCTCGCCGGCCTGCACGCTCACCTCGCGGTCTTCGCCGAGGATGCGCAGGGTGACCCGCTCGGCGTTTCCGCGCTGCGCCGACGGGCGGTGCGGCGAGGCGTAGACTTCTTCGCGGATGTGCGCGGGCTCCACGCCCCGGGACGTGAGCGCGCGCCGCGCGGCCTCGCGCATGGGGGTGGGGCCGCAGAGGAAGTAGGTGCGCGGGAGCTCGCACAGCGGCAGCGCATCGAGCGCGCGGGTCACCTGCGCGTCGTCGAGGGGACCCACGAGGCCGTCGTAGCCGTCGTGAGACTGATCGAGCGCGAGGTGCAGCGAGAAGCGCGCGGGGTGCGCGGCCGCGAGCTCCTCGATCTCCACCGCGAAGATCATGTCGGCCCGAGAGCGGCTGCCATAGATCAGCGAGACCTGTGCGTCGGGGTGTTGTGCGAGCATCGTGGCGGCGATGGCGTAGAGGGGCGTGACGCCGCTGCCGCCGCCGATGAGCACCAACCGCTGTGCGGCGTCGGGGGCATCGACCACGAAGCTGCCGCTCGGGCCGAGGAGGTCGACCGTGTCGCCCGCGCGGAGCTTCGTGGTGACCCAGGTCGACACCGCGCCGTCGGTGACGCGCTTCACGGTGATGCGCAGCGAGCCGTCGGGGGAGGGCGGACGCGACGCGGAGTACGCCCGCCGCAGGCTCTCGCCGTTGACCTTCGCGCAGAGGGTGAAGAACTGTCCCGGGGTGTAGTGAAAGGGCGCGCCCGAGACGTCCTCAAGGATCACGCTGACGGCATCGTCGGTCTCGCGGAGCACCTCCCGCACCCGCGCCCGCCGCGCCCCCAGGGTCGGCGCCACCGTGCGGGAGATCACCCGCTCGCGGATCACGGGCGGCGGGATGCGCCCCGCCAGACCGTCGAGGATCATCCGCAGGTCCCGACGGGTGAGCGCCAGGCGCTCCGTCAGGCTCCGCGGGAACGACCGACTCACTCGCTCAAGAAGCGTCGCGGCAGGGGGCAGCATCGACGCGGACCATGCAGCGCGTCATGCAAAGTGTCAAGTGGCACTCAACACTTCGTGTAGGGGTTCAGCCGGGGGTGTGGCCCTCGGCGGGCACGCTCTCGGAGACGGTGCCCGCGGCGGCGGCGCGCAGGGCGTCGATGACCTGATTGGCCGGGAGGGCCACGGGGTCGGCGGGTGTGGTCGGAGCCGCGCCGGGAACGCCCTGGAGGTACATCACCGCGACCTGGCGCAGGGGCCCCATGAGCACGTCGGCGAGCACGTCCCCCGCGCCGGCCATGGCCCGCACGCGGAGTTCCCGCGAGAGCCTCTGGGTCACGTCCTGGTTGGGCAGCGGCAGTGCCGAGAGACCCACCGAGAGCAGCGACGCGAGGATCGACGCGCCCACCTCGGTGTCGAGAAAGGCCGCGAGGCGCGCGCGAAACGACTCGTCGCCGGGCGAGAGCTGCCGTGAGAGCAGGGCGACGAGGGGCTCCTTGGCGAGCTTGACGAACTGCGACCCCGCGAGGCGCCACGCGGCGTCGCCGGCGTCGTTCTCGAGGGTCTTGAGCACGGGGGTGAGCTTGTTCGGTTCCATGGCACGCTCCATCCGGGGGGCTTTGGTCGGGTTCGCTTCGGGGGTCACAACAGGGTCTTCGCGAAGGGTCACGGGCACCGCGCGCGGGGGAATTCTCGGGGCGGTCTCGGGCAGGGTGCGGGCGCTGTCTTCGGGCACCACGGGCACCCAGTCTGTCACCCGCTGCACCCGCGAGGCGAGCCGACACGCGGTGCGGGCGAACCAGAGCGCGCTGTCGCGGGTGGAGAGGTCCTTCGCGGCGAGGCCCGGCACGTGCGCGGCGAGGGCCCAGGCGGCGTCGAGGAGCCCGCGCTGCGCGAGGGCCTGACGGCGCGCGAGGGGGCTGAGGCTCCAGGCCGAGAGGTCTTCACGGCGCGCCGCGCGGTCGGTGCGGGCGAGGGCGCCGCGCAGGAGGTTGTCGACCGAGTGGCCGCCCACCACGAGCAGCGAGGCCGTGTGCCGCAGCTGCTGGTGCAACATCGCGAGCACGGCGTGCTCCGGGGCGCTCGGGTCTCCCCCATCGCGGGCCAGCGCGAAGGCCTCGCGCGAAGCCTCCACCAGGGCTTCGAAGGACTCGGGCGCGTTGACGTCCACCTGCCCAAGCCGTGCCTCGGACGCCGCGAGCAGGCTGGCGTGTTGCGAGAGCGTGAGGCGGGTGCTCGGGTCGGCGCTCTCGTGCGCGGCGCGGGTGACTTCACGCACGCACCACACCAGGGTCACGCGGCACCACGCCTCGTGCCACGCGGCGCTCGTGGTGGGAGACTCCTCGCGCGCTTCGTCCGCCGCGCGGGCCACGGCGACCATCGCGGGGTGCGACTCCATCTCCCGCAGCAGCGCGCGCAAAAAGGCACCGCCCACCCGCCGACCCCGCGCGTCCCACACCCCCTCCGCCCAGGGACCGCGGTGCAGGCGACGCTCAATGAGGTGCAGGGTGGTGGGGGGCAGCGGCGATGTCATGGCGGGATAGCTATGGGTCGCCCACGCCCGCCGCGCAACCAATGGGGTGACATACCATGACCCGGGGAATCCCTTGCGCCGGAGGTCCTGCGGAGGGGAGCCTTGGGGCTGATGGACGACGCTCCCTGGCAGTGGCTCCGTGCGCAGCGACCGGCGATGACCGCGGCGCTGTCGTCTCTGGTTCGGCAGAGTTCTCACAGCCGCAACAAGGTCGGCGTCGACGCGGCGGGCGCCGTGCTGGAGGCGCTCGTTCCGCTGGGGTGTGCGCGCGTGCCGAGCGAGCGCTACGGCGATCACCTCGTGTTCGGCGACCGTCGCCCCGGGCAGCCCGGGGTGCTGTTGATCGGTCATCACGACACGGTCTTTCCCATCGACGTGTTCTCCGGGTGGCGCGAGGACGAGACCTACGGGTATGGCCCCGGCGCGCTCGATATGAAGGGCGGCCTGGTGGTGATCGCCTTTGCGCTCCAGGCCCTTGCTGTGCAGGGGGTTCTGCACGCATCCGAGGTGACCATGGTGGTCGCCTCGGAGGAGGAGCTCGGCTCGCCCGAGAGCGCCGAGGTGATCCGTGCGTACGCGCAGGGGGCCGACGCGGCGCTGGTCTTCGAGTCGGGCCGCGCGGGCGACGCGATCATCACCGCGCGCAAGGGCACGGGGTCGGTGCGCGCCGAGGCCACGGGCCGCGCGGCGCACGCGGGCAACGCGCACCACCTCGGGGCCAACGCGATTCGGGCCATGGCGCGGTTCATCGAGGCGGCCGAGGCGCTCACGGACCACGCCGCGGGCGTCACGGTGAACGTCGGCCGTGTGGAGGGCGGCATCGGCAAGAACACCGTCGCCGACCGATGTGTCGCCGAGGTCGACCTGCGC
>JBILLI010000496.1:0-5848 GCA_044376155.1 Polyangiales bacterium | reverse complement strand
CGCGCGGTCGAAGAGGCCGTGGGCCTGCGCCGACGCGTCGCGATGCGCTTCGTCGGCACGGCCACGAGCATCGCGGTGGTGGTCGGCGCGACCCCGCTGCCCTTCGCCGATGCGGCGGTGCTGCTGCCGCTGCAGTCGCTGATGCTCACGGCCATCGCGTATGTCTCCGGGCGACCTCTGGGGCCCCGGGCGGTGAGCGCGTGGCTCGGCACCCTCGGGCTCAACGTCGGCGCGGCCCTCGGGATGCGGGAGCTGGTGCGGGCGGTGCTGAAGGTCGTGCCCGGGGTGGGCGGGCCGCTGTCGGGCGCGGTGGCCGGGACGGGCACGTGGGCGCTGGGGGTCGCGGCGGTGCGGTACTTCGTCGAGGGCGCCACGGCGGCGCAGTCGCGCGAGGCCTTCGACGAGGCGCTGCGCCAGGGGCGCGACGATGCCGCTGCGCCGCAGGGAGATCCGTCGGGCGAGGGCGACGCGTGAGGGCCGACGCCGGTCGCCTCGCGGCGCTGGCGACGCTCGAAGGTGTGCTGGGTCCGCGCGCCGAGATCGCGCGGCTGCGGGCGCGGGCCGAGGCGCCCGGGGCGGTGCCGCTCGCGGTGATGGGCCGACGGGGGGCGGGCAAGAGCAGCGTGCTCAATGCACTCTGCGGGGCCGAGCGCGCGGCGGTGGGGCACGTGCGCGACACCACCCGGGAGGCGAGCGCGTGGGCGGTGCCGCGGCTACCCGAGGTGCTGTGGATCGACGCGCCGGGTCTGCGCGGCGCAGCGGGTCACGCGGTGGAGGCGGCGCTCACGCCGTGGGACCCGGGCGCGACGCTGCTGGTGGTGGGCGCCACCGAGGTCGAGACGGGCGCGGAGGACCTCGCGCGGGTCGTGCGCTTCGTGCGGGCGCGTCCGCGGGGCTGCGAGGGCGTGGTGGTGGCGGTGAACCGCGTCGACGAGCTCGACCCGGTGGACGTGACCGATCCCCCCTTTCGGCACCCGCGAAAGTCTCTGCACATCGCCGAGGCCTGCGCGCGGGCGCGGCGCTCGCTCGCGCGAGTCGGGGTTGATGCGTCCGAGGTGGTCCCGGTGAGCGCGTTGATGGTGTGGTCAGGGGGCGTGCTGGCGCACGACGGTCGCTGGAACCTCGACGCGCTCGTCGCGGCGCTGCGGTCGTGCGTCGCCGCGGTGCCCGAGGACCACGCCGCGCGGGGTTGGTCGGCGGATCTCTCGTCGCTGTTGGAGGGCATCGCGCGGGGCCGCGCGCCCCTCGACGCGGGGGACGAGGCGGCGATGCGCGCGGCGGTGGAGGTGCTTCTGGGCCGCGCGGTGCCCGAGACGGGCTGGGTCGCGCGGCGGCTCTGGGGGCGGGAGGGGGCGTGGCTGCGCGCGGCGCAGAGGGCTCAGCGGGACGGGGCGTAGCCCCGGTGGATCACCACCGGGCCGAAGGGCGACGAGACCACGGTGCCGGCCGACGACCCGCGGAAGGCGACGCTGCTCCGTTCGGCGCGGTAGGCGAGGGGCAGCCCGACCCCGATGGCGTCGGTGCCGTTCTCGACGGTGAGCGTCTCGGCGGTCACCACGACGTGGCCGGTCAGGGGCATGAGGCCCGACGCCGCCGCGAACTGCCAGGTGCCCGCGTTGTTGCCCTCGCCGTCGAGCACCACCACGCTGCCGCCGGCCCGCACGAAGCTGGTGATGGCGGGGCCCGCGAGGCGCGCGGCGGAGCCCAGCTGCTCGTCGTTGGCATCGCCCTGCGAGAGCACCAGCAGCACGTCGTAGTTGTCGACGGTGAGGTCGGTGGGCAGCGCGCGATAGTTCGCGAGGGCCTGCATGGTGTAGCGCCGCACCCCGGCCGCGACCTGTTGGATCGCCTGCAGGGTGTTGGTGACGTTGGCCACGGGCGCCCACTGCGTGAAGAGCAACACGCGGGGCGCGGGGTTCGACATGAACACCGCGTTGCCCACGACGAGGTTCTGCGCGAAGCGGCCGACGGTGTAGTCGTGACCGATGACGGCGAGGTGACCGACGCCCGCGCGTCGGCACTGCCCGCCGTTGCACACGCCGCTGAGGCACGTGGCGCCGCAGGTGCCGCAGTGGTCCGCGTCAGAGCTCGGGTCGACGCAGCGACCGCCGCAGAGCTCCAGGGGCAGGGGGCAGATGCGGGAGCACTCCCCCGCGACGCAATACTCCCCGCCGGGGCAGCGGCTGCCGCAGGCGCCGCAGTTGTTGGTGTCGCCGAGGGTGTCGACGCACGCGCCGTCGCAGTAGGTCTGCCGGGTGCCGCACACCTGCGCGCAGGCCCCGTCGGCGCAGTATTGCCCTGCGGCGCAGCGGTTTCCGCACGCGCCGCAGTTGTACGCGTCGCCCTGGGTGTCGACGCAGGTGCCGTCGCAGAAGCTCCGTCGGGCGCCGCAGATGGACGCGCACGCGCCCGCCGAGCAGTACTCCCCGGCGGCGCAGCGGTTGCCGCACGCGCCGCAGTTGTAGGCGTCGGCGTTGAGGTCGACGCAGGCCGAGCCGCAGCGCGAGGCGAGCGCGGGGCACGGCAGCGAGATGTCGTCGGGCACATAGACCGCGGTGTCAGACGCCACGTCGGGCGTCGGCGGCGGGACGTCGGGGGGGGCGACGTCGACGACCGGGGTGTGGTCCTCGGGGGGGGGCATGTCCATCGCGATGGACGCGTCGTCGTCGTCGGGGACGTCGTCCCAGGGTGATCCCGCGTCGACCTCGACGCGGTCTTCGGCCGCCACGGGGAGGTCTGCGCGGGGCACGTCGGTGATCACGTCGTCGGGGGTGATCACGTCGTCGGGGGTCACCGCGGTCGCGACGTCAGCGCGGGCGTCGACGGGGTCGGCACCCGCATCCACGGGGTCGGCGCCGACCTCGGGGAGCAGGATGGGGGAGATCGCGGGGGGCGCGCCGTCGCGGGTGGACGAGAGCACGCAGCGGCCGTCGGCGTGGACATACCCGTTGGCACAGTCGCCGCCGACGAGTCCGTCGAGGCAGCCGGTGAGGAGCGTGAGGGAGAGAGCGAGTGAGATGCCGCGATTCATGGCGCCTCCGTGGGCGTGAGGGTGCCGTCGTCGCCGACGCGCATGTATCCGTCTGGGGTGAGGGCGACGCCGCGCGCGCCGTTGCCGTCGACCCCGAAATCAACCCGGCGATTCTGTGTGTGTGCCGCCTCGTCGGACCCGGGTGCGACGGGCACGCGGCGGCCGAAGCCCAGCGCGCGGATGCGATCGCGCGGCACGCCGGCCGCGACGAGCTGGTCGACCGCGGCGCGTGCGCGCTGCAGCGAGAGTCCGTCGTTGAAGGCGTCGCCGCCGCGCTCGTCGGCGTGGCCCTCGACGGAAAGAACCGCGTACTCGGGGTGGGCGCTCATGATCCGCGCGACGGCGATGAGCGAGGCGCGGGCCTCGGCGGTGACGCGCGACGACGCGTAGGGGAAGCGCGCGCGCTCGTCGAGGATGATCCTCCCACGCACCACGCGGGCCTCGGCCTCGTCGGGGCAGCCGTCGGCGTCGTCGACACCGTTGACCACCTCGGGCTCGTCGGGGCATCGGTCGCGCACATCGGCGATGCCGTCGCCGTCGTTGTCCGGGTCGGGGCAGCCGTCGGCGTCGTCGTGGCCGTCGCGATCCTCGGGCTCTGTCGGGCATCGATCCTGCGCGTCGGCGATGGCGTCACCATCGCGGTCCTGCTCGGCGCAGCCGTCGCCATCGGCGTCGGGCAGCGCCTGCCCGAGGATCGTCGGGCACCGCCGCGTTGGCGGCGGCGGCGGCGGCGGCGCAACGCGCGAGGACGGGCCGAGCGAGAGGGAGAGACCGGCGAGCACCAGCCGGGCGTCGTCTCGAAGGTCTTGCCCGTCGGTCTGCACGAGCGATGTGAAGCCCACCCACGGCCCCAGCGAGACCGTGGGAGCGACCGAGAAGCCGTAGCCGAGCGCGGCCGCGTACGCGGGGCGGGCGACGTCTCCCGTGAGACCGATGCCGCCTTCGAGCGCGAGCCAGAGGCCTTCGCCGCCGACGTCGCGCCGCGCGAAGGGGCGCAGCCGGAGGCCCGCCGTGAGCGTGCCGAAGCCGCCCACGCCGGGCTGCGCGATGCCGCGGCCCGGAGGGAGCGCCCCCTGACTGAGCGCGGTGTAGGCGCCGCCGAGGGTGACGCCGATGGCCGGTGCGAGGGAGTACTCCGCGGTGACCGCCGCGCCCCCGCCGGGTCCGAAGGCTTCAGATTGCCATCCGTCGACCGCGATCGCGGCGTGACCCTGGGTGTGCAGGCGTGGTTGGGCGTGCGCGGTCGGTGTGAGGAGCCACACCGAGAGCGCGCTCGCGAGGGAGAATAGAGGGTGTCGAGTGATCAAGGGTGGTGCTTCCTCTCGTCCGCGAGAGAGACGGCGGGACGAGGGAGCGACTTGATCGTGGCGTCGCGAGGGGCACCGTGCTCGGACGCCGGTGGCCGCTCCGGTGGGGCAGGGAGCTCCGGGGCGCTGGCGTCAGCGCCGATGGAGCCGCAGGAGATCGCTGCGTCAGGTGTGTCGCGTCGCCACGGCGCGGCTCAGCGCGCGGGGTCGTAGGCGCAGCGGAAGCCCAGGTCGTAGTCGTGAAACGCGGGGTGCTGGCCCTCGCGAAAGGTCGCGCGGAGACGATCGGGTTGGTCGTTGTTCCAACCGCCGCCGCGGGTCACGCGGGCCGAGCCCTGATCGGGCCCGGTGGGATCCTGGGCGGTGCTGCCCTCGTAGCTCCGGGCGTACCAGTCGGCGGTCCATTCCCAGACGTTGCCGCTGAGGTCGAGCACGCCGTAGGGCGATTCGCCCCGCGGGAAGCTCCCCACGGGGGAGGCTCCGACGCCGCGGCACGATGACGCGCTCACGGTCCAATCCACGCGCTCGCAGTCTGCCGGGGCGTCGTTGCCCCAGGGGTAGATCCGCCCGTCGGTGCCGCGCGCGGCGAACTCCCACTCGGCCTCGGTGGGCAGCCGCCCGCCCACGAAGCGGCAGTAGCGCTCGGACTGGTTCCAATCAACGCCCGTGACGGGCGCGTCTTCGACGGGGCTCTGCGTCGCCGGGCGTGTGCAGGCGCCGGCCGCGACGCAGCGGGTGTAGGCCCGCGACGAGACCTCGGTGCGGTCAAGGCAGTAGTCACCGAGCGAGACCTCGTGCGCGGGGCGCTCGTCGGGCGGCGCATCGTCCGCGGTGGCGCCCATGGTGAAGCTCCCGCCGGGGATGTATCGCGCGTCGTCGGGACATCGCAGCAGGTCGGCGCTCGGGGGGCGGCTCGCGACCGTCGCGGCGGGTTCGCCGCCGTCGGCCCCGCCGGCGTCGCGCGCGTCGCGGAGGGTCATCCAGCGGGGAGGGCCGTCGCGGGTGGGGCGAGGGCGCGTGGGGGCCGCCGCGCGAAAGATGCAGTGCGCGAGGGCGAGGACGGCGAGGGCGGTCAGCGGGGCGCGACGAAGCGCGGACATGCGCGGGACTGTATCAGCCCGCGGAGGGCGCGCGCACACGCCCTCGCGGAAGGTGCGGCGATCAGTTCAGCGTGCCGTAGCCGAGGAGGCGCGCGGCGTAGCGCGTGGCGTCGATGAGCCCCACGTAGTTGTGGAAGCGGGTGACGGCCTCGGCGTTGCGCTGGAAATCGCGGTTCGCCGGCACGGGCTCGCGGGTGGTGGGGTCGAAGACCACGCGGTAGCTCCCGTCGGTGGCGCGAACGGGCTGACCGTTGCCATCGAGCTCGACCTGGTAGGTGTCGCGCAGGAGCAGGTTCGCGTGCGCGAGCATGCGCGAGGCGATGCCGCGGTCGGTCTCGACGCCGTCGACGCGGTCGCGCTCGTAGCGACGGGCGACGTAGACCACGCCGGTCTCGGGGTTGCGGAAGCGC
>JBILLI010000495.1:0-5862 GCA_044376155.1 Polyangiales bacterium | reverse complement strand
GGCCTCGGCCTCGCGGCGACGGGACTCGTCCTCCCGCGCAGCCTCCACCGCGCGGCGGGCGTCCTCCGCGGCGCGGGCGGCCTGGGCCTCGATCTCCTTCGCGGCGCGGCGCTGACGGGCCTCCTCGTCGCGCAGCGCGGCCTCGGCCTCGCGGAGACGCCGCAGGGCCTCGACGCGCTCCAGGTCCTTGCGCGCCAGGGACTCCAGTGCGGCGTCGACCGACTCTTGCGCGAGCTTCGCCTCGGCCACGCACCGCCGCGCCGCCTCGGTGGCGAGCTCGGCCTCCAGCGCGTGTTGCCGCGCCGACTGCACCCGCAGCGCCGCGGCGTTGCGCTGGGCCTCCAGCCGCGCCTCGTCCCGCTCCCGGGCGGCGGCGTCGAGCGCGGCGCGCTGCGCGGCGAGGGCCTCGTGGCGCGCGAGGTCGGCCTCGGCGAGGGTGCGCTGGCGGGTGGCCTCGGCGAGCTCGCGCTCGGCCTGCGCGCGGGCGAGGGCCTGCGCGAGGGCCCCGCGGGCGACGTCGCGGTCGGCGTGGGCGGCGGCGAGCTCGTGGGCCACCTCGCGGCGGGCCACTTCCCGCGCGGCGGCCTCGCGGGCGGCCTGCTGCGCGGCGGCGAGGCGGTCGACCTCCTGCTCCAGGGCCTCGCGGGCGGCGTCGCGGCGCGCGGCGAGGCGGGCGGACTCGTCTTCGAGCGCGCGACGTCTCTCCGCGGCGGCGCGTCGGGTCTGCTCCCGCTGCTGCTCGGCCTCGAGCGCGCGGCTCGGCACGGGCGCGCCCATCTCCGCGAGCTCACGCAGCGCGCCCTCGTCGTCGACCTCGCCCTGCAGCCAGCGACGCGCGAGCAGCCCCGCCGCGGGCACGCGCCGCGCGGCCCAGAGCAGCAACGCCCCGCTGCGCAACAGCGACGCAGGCATCGCGCGCCACGGGGCCTCTCCGCGGGCCGCGAGGTCGATGGACTCCCACGCCACGACCTCCCCCTCCGCCGCGGGCAACGGATCGCGCGGGAGGGTGGTCGCGCCGCACAACAGCGCGAGCCGCAGCGCGGCGTGCCCCGGGGGGACGCGCCCCGCGCCGAGGTCATCCCCCCAGTGGTGCAGCGCGAGCTCGAGGTCGGGGGTGTGCGGAAAGAAGCGACGGAGCCAGGCGGTCACAACCCCTTGCGGGAGAAGGGATTCGAGGTGGGCCGGGCCGCGCCGCCACGCCGCCACGAGGTCGTCGGGGCTCACGGCTGCGATGCCGCCGCGCCCCCACGGGAGCACCAGCGCGGCGAAGCCCAGGGACCAGAGCAGGGCGTGGAGCGCGTGGTCCTCGGGGAGCTCGGGGCGGTGGTCGAGGTCGATGCCCGGGGCCGCGTGGGTGAGCCACGCGGAGAGCTCCCCCCGCCGCCACGCCGCACGCAGCGGGGACCACGCCGCCGCGGTGCGGGCGGGGTTCAAGAGGTCCCCGAGGTTCTCCATGCGCACCACCCGGCGGCCCGACTCGTCGAGCGCGAGGCGGAGCGGCGCGCGCGGGGCGCGGCGGTAGACCCCAGGCCAGAACGCCGCCTCGCGGGCGGCGGGGTCGGGCGCGCGGCTGAGGGCGTCGAGCCACGCGGGGTCGCGGCGGTGCGGGGGCAGCGCGTCGAGCCACGCGCGCAGCGAGCCGTTGTGCAGGCGCTGCTCCGCGGCGAGGCGAGAGGCGCTGCGCTGCAATACGTCCCGCGCGAATTGGGTGGGGTCGGCGACGGTGCGCTCGCCGAGGCGCAGGGGTTCGCCGAGGGCCCACGACACCCCCTCGTCGTCGCTGCTGCCGTCGGCGAGTCGCTGCAGGGCGCGGGCGAGGCCGGGGTGCTGCGTGCGCGCGAACCACGCGGCCAGCGCGGGGGCGGCGTCGCGGAGACGTCGCGCGTCGAGGCGGCGCCCGCGGAGGTGACCGCGCAGGGTGTCGGGGGACGTGACCAGCAGTCCGTCGACGGTGACGCCGTCGAGGCCCAGCGCCCACGCGAGCGACCACACGGCCACCGCGGCCGCGCCTTCGACCCCGTCGTGCGCGAGGCACACGGCCTCGGCCTCGTCGGCCACGGCGCAGAGGTCCTCGGGGGCGCGGTGCGCGCGCAGCCACGCGCTCACGGCCCGGTTGCGCAGCGCGGTGACCGACTGCGCGACGCTGGTGGTCAGCGCGCGGGACGCGTCGTCGAGGGAGCGCGGCGCGTCGGGCAGCGCGTCGAGGGGCGCCCACGCGCTGTGCTCGCCGTGGTGCACCGGGATCTTCGCGCGGCCGGCGAGCGCGTCGATGCGCGCAGGGTCCATTCCCCGGCGCGCGCACCAGAGACGCAGCCGCGCGAGCTCGGGCTCCCGCAGCGTGCCATCGCCCGCGGACTCGTGACGGATCTGCGTGGCCAGCGCGAGGTCACACCACGCGAGGAACTCCGCGGTGGCCGCGGGATGCAGGGCGTCGTTGCGGGGGAGGGCGTCGAGGCGGCGGGTGAGCGCGGCGGCGGCGACCTCGGCGCGGGCGCGCCACTCGGGTCCGCGGCGGGTGACCTGGTTCAACGCCCGGCGGGTGTCGTCGAGGCGCGCGCGGAGCTCGTCGGCCGTCGGCAGCGCGGACGCGAGGTCGTCGCGGCGGGCGTAGAGCGCGGCGAGCAGCGGGAGAGCGTCGTCGGCGAGGGCCACGACGGTCGCGAGGTCGTCGTCGGTGAGCACCCGCGGCCCGGCGCTCTCGGCGGAATCGATGACCTCGAGAAAGGCCTCGTCGTCGCCCGCGGCGGGCAGGTCGGGCGTGGGGTCGGGGGCGGGAGACGTCTCGGGGGCGTCGAGCTCGAGCCAGGCGTCGTCGTCGCGGGCGTCGTCCACGGGGGCAGCGCCGGGGCATAGCGTTGATGCGTCCCGCGACGCCAGGAACCTGCGGCGGCGCGCGGGGTGTGCGAGGGTCCGTGGGGCGATGGCGTTCTACGGCGTGGACCTGGGCACGACCTTCTGCGCGGCGGGCGTGGCCCGGCGGGGGGTGGTGACCCGGGTGGGGATGGAGCGCGCAGGGGTCACCCTGGCCTCCACGGTGCTGCTCGATGACCGAGATCCCGAGCACCCGCGGGTCGCCCTCGGACGGCTCGCGCAGACGCGCTGGCGAGACCTCCTGGAGCGCGGTCCGGCGCCCGCGGGGGTGGCCTTCGTGCGCGGGAGCAAGAACCTCATGGCGGCCGGGCACGGCGCGCTCCTCGGGGCCCCGTGGCGCCTCGGCGGGATGGACCTTCGCGCCACCGACCTCGCGGCCCTGTTGCTCCGCGGCGTGGCGCAGTGCGTGTCGCGCGACCCCGCGCTGCCCCCCCTCGACGCGGTGGTGGTGACGCACCCGCAGCGCTACCGCAACCGCGAGCGCCGGGCCGTGGCGCAGGCCGCGAGGCTCGCGGGCATGCGCTGCGCAGGGATCATCCCCGAGCCCGACGCAGCCGCCTGGGCCTACGGGCTCGGTCACCGCTTCGGCGCGCGCGAGGCCACCTTCGCGGTCTTTGATTTCGGCGGCGGCACCCTCGACGTGACCCTCTTGCGTCGCACGCAGGAGGGCGGGGTGACCCACCTCCACGCCGTGGCGAGCTACGGCGTGCAGCTCGGGGGAATGACCGTCGACGAGCTCGTGCGCGAGCGCCTCCTCGCGATCTGGACCGAGCGTGCGGGGATGCCCGGGGTGGGCCTTGAGCACCTCTCGGAGCTCTCCCGCGACGCGCTCCTCGGGGTCGCCGAGGGGGTGAAGGTGCAGCTCAACGCGCACGCCGGGGATGATCCGAACCCCCTGGCGCGCATGGCCTCTCGCACGCTCGCGCCGCAGCGCGACGACGGCGCGGCCCTTCCCGCGGCGGAGGTGCGGGTGACCCTCGGGGACTTCTCCCAATGGATCGCCGAGCTCGTGGCGCGCGCGGCGGACTGCGCCGACGAGGCCGTCTCGCTGGCGGGCCTGCACTGGCGCGACGTCGACGAGGTCTTTCTCGTGGGGGGCTCGTCGTGGCTCTACGCGGTGCGCGAGGCCCTGGCGGTGCGCACGGGGCGGGCGCCGCGCGTCGTGGACGACGTGGAGTCTCCGCTGAACCCGTCCACCGCGGTGGCGGCGGGGGCGGCGCTCTTCGCGGCGCACTGCGAGGGCGACGTCGACGCGCCCGAGGTCGACTGGCGCGGGGTGACCCCGGACGCGTTCGGGGTGCGGGCGCGGGAGCCCGATCCGCAGCGCGCGGGGGAGCGGCGGGAGACCCTGGCGGTGCTGGTCCCGGCGCGCACGCAGGTGCCCTTCGAGGGGCGTCGCACCTTCCGCAAGCGCGGCGGCGCGCGGGTGTTGCCCGTGGAGGTGTTGGAGGGACGGTCCCTCGCCGACGCGACGCCGCTGGGGCGCTTCGACGTGACCCTCGACGCCGCGCTGCCCGACGGCGCGCCCGTGGACGTGGTGCTGCGCGTGGCCCGCGACGGCGTGCTGCGCCTCGCGGTGCGCGACCCCGCGAGCGGCGCCACCCAGGAGCTCACCCTGCGCGACGCCGAGGGCCTCTACGCCGACGACGAGATGGACGCGCGGCGCGCGATGATCTCTCGCGCGGTGATCGAGCTGTCGTCGTAGCGGGCGTGAAGGGCGCGGGCTACGAAGGCCAGGCGCGCTCGCGCACGAGGGCGTCGAAGAGGTGCTGCAGGGCCTCGGGGTCGCGCTGCGCGAGGGAGCCTTCGCGCGCGGGATCCAGCGGGATGCCGAGGGCCTGGCAGAGACCCGTGATCGCGCTCCGCAGCGCCTCGGCGCGTCCTTCGAGGCGTCCTTCGAGGCGTCCTTCGGCGCGCTGTTGTTCCTTCCAGGCGTAGTAGCGGGAGAGGTCGACAGCCATGGGATCATCCTCCGAGGCGTTGAGGGTGCTGTAGTCTACGAAGAGCCCGACGATCTCGTCGAGCACGGTGGGGTCGAGCGACGCGGTGACGAGCTCGTCGAGGGCGCGGTCGCGGGTGCGGTCGCGTCCGAGCAGGCGGAGCATCAGGGTGTCTTGCGTCCGGGGGAGCTCGTCGAGGATCACCACCCCGAAGGACCACCCGACGGTGTAGACCCCGGCGGGGTACCGCGCGTCGCGCGTGAACCCAAACTCGGTGAGCGCGAGGTTGGGCCGCGCCGCGCAGAGCATCCAGCACATCACCTCGGCGCCCCGGATTCGCTTGAGGATCGCGTGGCGCCACTGCAGGAACTTTCGCATGCACCCGTAGAACGCCTCGCGCTTCGGCGCATCGCTGAAGGGCTCGAACAGGCACGGGGTCGCGGCGAGTCGCGCGAGCAGCCCCAGGAACTCAGGCAGCGGCGCGGTCGGGACGAAGCTCACGTCGGCGCGTTGGAGGTCCGCGGCGGGCACCGGGTCCTCTGTGCGGAGCGTGCCCCAGCGGCTCAGGAGGAGGTCGAGCAGGTCCTTACCCAGTTGGTCCCGACGGTGGCGCATCGCCCGAGGACTCGGGTGTCGGGGGTGCCGCGGTTGCGTCTCGCGCCGTGATTTCGTCGTCGGCGACCTCGTCGGGCGCGTCGTCGATGGCATCGAGGGGGAGCACCGCGCGCACGGCCTCCGCGGGGATCGCGCCGTGGATGTGGGGCATGGGCCCGCGCGGCGTGGCGGCGACGTCGACCGGGACGTCGAGACGTCGCGGGTCGATCTGCCACAGCGCCAGCGCGCGGTCGGCGGGGAAGTACAGCCGCGCGCTCTCGCGCACCGCGTCGCGGTAGGAGCCGTGCACGAAGCCCTCGGCCGCGAGGGACGCGGGCGCGTAGCGCGAGGGGACGGGCGTGTCGGCGAAGGTGAGGTGGTAGATCCAGCGCATGGGGGCGGAGAGTGTCGCAGAGGTCACGCGCCGACGTCGCCGCGCTCGCCGTCCCGAGGTGAA
>JBILLI010000494.1:0-5884 GCA_044376155.1 Polyangiales bacterium | reverse complement strand
CGGGGTTATCGCGCGGCGGGATCCGCGAGCCAGGCGGCGAGATCGAGGGCGGAGAGGTCGAGGACGACGTCCCCGAGGCGATCAGCGCCGAGGGTGCTCAGGCGCACGGTCACCACGGCGCACTCGTCGTCGGTGAGCGCGCGGCCCAGTCGGCGGGAGAACTGGCGCAACAGCAGCGCGATGCCCTGCTGCATGCCCTGCTGCATGCCCTGCTGCATGCCCTGCTGCATGCCCTGCTGCATGCCCGCAGCGAATTGGCGTTCGAGGAAGGCTTCGGTCTCGGTGAGGTCCAGCATCGCGTCCTCCTCCCAGCGCAGCCCGCGGCCGCGCCAGGTGTGGATCCATTTTACAACGGCGACGAAGAGGCGTCGCCCTTCGGGGACATCGTCCGTGCGTGCCCGCAGGGTGCGCAGCGCGCGGTTCAGCGACTCACTCCGGCTCATGAGCCGAAGGGCCACCGTGTCGGGGGTGTCGTCGAGTTCCGGCAGCACCACCAACGTCACCGGCAACATCTCGCTCAGCTCATAGAACCCCTTCGGCCACGCCGCCGCGGGCGTGAACCTGAACCGCCGCAGCGCCTCGTCAGGTCGCCCCGCGCAGGGCAGCCACAGTCGCTCGGGCGCCGCGGCCTTCGCGCCGCGTTGGTGGTTGAGCAGCTTGCGCAGCGACTCGCGCACCTCGTCGGGTGACGGCGCGTCGGAGAAGGGGTCCAACACGCAGGGCCGCAGGCACATCCGACCGAGCAGACCGAGCGCTCGCAGCGCGGGCAGGGCGTTCGCGTGGGGGACGAAGAACGAGTCTGCGCGCTGCGACGCGGGCGCGGGCACCTCGCGCTCGCGCACGAAGGTCCCAAGCTCGTCGAGCAGCAGCTCCAGGACGTCTTTCGCGAGCGTGTCGTACGCGGCCATGGGCCCGACGCACTCCACGCGACGTGCCACAAATGCCCCTGTTGAAATCACATGAGAATTGCCCCGCGAGGTGGCGAAAACGGGGTGGCGAGGGGTGGCGAAGGGGTGGCGACGTCGCCACCCCCACGGCGGGCAGGCAACGCGCCCGTCGCGGCCGATGCGCGCGTGCAGCGCGACGCGGGAGAAGGACGCGCAGGCCGCGGCCGAGGGGAGCGCGCGGCGCGCAGCCGCTGCTCAGAGCAGGAGGATGCGATCCAGAGACGGCGGCGCCACGGGGGAGTTCTCTCGGAAGTACGCCGCGAGCGCGTCGATGTCGACCGGGCCGATCACGACGTCGGTCCCCTGCGTGAAGATCGGATACGAGCTGAGCATCGTCTCGTTGAAGGTCACGCGGTAGCTCGCCGCGAGGTCCATGGGACGCCCGCCGATCTGGATGCTGGCCGGGTCGACGCGCGCGCCGACGGGCGCCCCGCGGTCCCACACGTACGAGAACCCCTGTGAGACCTGGAGGAAGGAGCGCTGCCCGGGTTCGAACTGCATTTCGAGGATCGCCTTGATCTGCGCGCCGGAGAGCGTGGCGGTGCGCAGGCCGTTGCCGAAGGGCTGCACCGCGAAGGCCTCCCCGAAGGTCACCTGCCCATCCGTTGTCTCGCCGCCGCTGCGCGCGAACTCCAGGTCGGCGCGCAACCCTCCGTTCTGCTGAAACGCCACCACCGCCCCCGCGGACCGCGTCGCCGCGAGCTGCGCGTCGGTCACCACGGACCCCAGCGAGGTCTGACCGGCGGGCGACGCGGCGCGCCCGAGCGTCGCCGTGATCGTGCCGAAGGGGCGCGCCTCAATCGATCGCGACAGCCCCTCGTAGCGGGCGACGATCGCCGCGACCGCGGGGTCTGGCGTGACGGTGTTGACCATCGCGATGTTCTCGGCGCGCGCCGAGACCACGTCGCCCGTCGCGGGGTCGAGCCCGAGGTCCGTGACGGTGACGAGCTGGCCGAGGGCGCCCGCGGAGGTCACGAGCTTGCCGCCGACCCGGCAGATGTAGGCGCTGTGCGTGTGGGCGCTCGCGACCACGTCGACCGCGTTGTCGAGCCCCTGCGCGATCTCGACGATCGCCCCGGTGAGGTTGGCGCAGCCGGTGAGCGGCGAGCTCGACGGGCTCACCGAACCGCCCTGATGCACCAGCACCACGATGGCCTCGACCCCCATGCGTCGGAGCTCAGGCACCAGCGCGTTGACCGTCGCGGTTTCGCTGGCGAACTCCAGCACCGCGACCCCGGAGGCGGGCACCGCGCGGGGTGTGTCTCGGAGCGTCATGCCGACGACGGCGACCTTGACGCCCTCAAACTCTCGGACCTCGTAGCGGGGGAAGATCGTCGTGGCCATCCCCGTCTCGCTCACGTTCGCCGCGAGGAAGCGAAAGCGCGCGCCGCGGAAGGGCATCGCGCCGAGGCACCCGTCGGTGGGGTGGCAGCCGCCCATCTGCATCCGTCGCAGCTCCCCGAGGCCCTCGTCGAACTCGTGATTGCCCACGGCGTTGTAGTCGAGGCCCATCTCGTTCATCACCTCGATCGTTGGCTCGTCGTGGAAGTACCCGGAGAGGAGCGGGCTGCCCCCGATGAGGTCTCCGGACGACACGAAGAGGTTGTGGGGTGACGCCGCGCGCAGCTCCCGGAGGTACGTCGCCATGACCGCGACGCCTCCGACGGCCACCTTGCCACCGTCGGGCACCTGCAGCACGGTCCCGGTGGGTGCTCGGAGGTTCCCGTGCAGGTCGTTGATCTCCAGCAGGCGGAGCCGCACCACACGCCCGTCTGGCACCTCGGCGGCGTCGAGCGCGTGGCGCGCGTCAGAGATGTCGATCGGCACGTCGCTCGCCGCGTCCGAAGCCCCCGCGCCACCGCTGCATCCGACGAGCGCGACGAGCCCTGGAATCAGGAGCCATGTGTGACGGTCTATACGAACCCCCCTCTCGGTGCGACCCGCGCGCCGCAGCACACCCGGTACGCGATCTTTCCGAAGGAGTCCAAGGAGATCCGGAGCGACGTCCGCGCGCGTGATCGTGCGCCGTGATCGTGCGCCGTGATCCGCCATGACGACGGCGCTCACCGGGGAAGCGGATGATCAACGCGCGAAGAGGCGCGCCCGCAGACCCTCGCCGGCCTGCCGCAGGGTCACCGAGGGCTTGAACGTGAGCGTCTGCCCGGGGAGCAGCTCCACGCGCCAGCGACGGGCGATGAGCGCGAGCATGAGCGTGGCTTCGAGCATCGCGAAGTGGCTGCCGATGCACACCCGCGGCCCGCCGCCGAAGGGGAAGTACGCGAAGCGCGGGGTCTCCTTGCCGCGCGCGCCCTCCCAGCGGTCTGGATCGAAGCGCTCGGGGTCTGGGAACCACCGGGCGTCGCGCTGCACCACCCACGGGCTCGCGAGGATCTGCGCGCCCTTCGGGATGCGATACCCGCCGACCTCGACCTCCTCCGCGGCCTCGCGACCGGTGGTCCACGCCGGAGGATAGAGCCGCAGGGACTCCTTGAGCACGCGCTCGGTGAAGGGCAGCGCGCGGGCGTCGTCGGCGGTGGGCAGGCGGTCCCCGAGGACGGCGTCGAGCTCCGCGCGCAGGCGCTCGGCGACCTCGGGGTGCGTGCCCAGGAGGTAGAGCGTGTGCGCGAGCGCGAGCGCCGTGGTCTCGTGCCCGGCGAGGAAGAGGGTCATGGCCTCGTCCCGAAGCTGCCCGTCGCTCATGCGCGCGCCGTCGTCGTCCTGGGCCGCGAGCAGCGTGCCGAGGAGGTCGTCCCGCGGCTCACCCGCGCGGCGCCGCGCGATGATCTGGTAGATCAGCGCGTCGAGGCTCGCCACCGCGGCGTTCATGCGCCGGTTGCGCGGCGTGGGCACCCACGCGGGCAGCAGCACGACGGCCTCGGGGCTGTTGGCGAAGAACTCGTTCACGGTCTCCATGGAGTCGCGCACCAACGCGACGTCCTGCGCCGCGAGGCCCGACCCGAAGAGCACGTCGGCCACGACCTCCATGGTCAGCCGGGACATCTCCTGGTGGACGTTCACCTCCGCGCCGTCACGCCATCGCCGCAGCCCCGCGTCTGTCACCCGCGCCATCGCCGCGCCGTACGACTGGATCCGCCGCGGCACGAAGGCCTGCGCCATGAGCCTGCGCTGGTGCCTCCAGCGCTCGCCGTCGCTCGTGAGCAGCCCCTTGCCCAGCGCGCGCTCGAGCACCACGGAGTGCCGGTCGCGGAGCATCACCCGCGCGTGCTTCACGAGCACCGCCTCGATGTCGTCGGGGTGCGACACGAGGTAGTACCGCTGCCCGAGGAGCTCGACGCACGCGACGTCGCCGTAGGTCTGCGCGACGTCCCGGAGCATCCCGAGCTGGTCCCGGGCGAAGCGCGCGAGGTTGCGCAGGCCGAAGCGACTGGCGGGGCCGGGCACGCGGCGCGGAGCGACGGCGGATGCGTTCATGGGCCGCGAGGGTTCCTCGTCCGGCGCGCAAGCGCCAGAGCCGGCGCGGTCGACGCTCCGCGCGATGGCGCGAGGCGGAAGTGCGCGCGGTCGCGGCGGCGCGCGTCAGCCCCTACCACCACACGCGCACGTAGACGTCGACGTCGTCGTTCTGGTCCTCGGGCAGCAGCGGCGCGACGGTCGCGAAGGCGACGGACCGGGCGTCGTCGCTCAGGCTCGGGGTGAAGCCCCCGCGCTCGACCTCGAGCACGCGACCGCTGCCGTCGCGGTCGACCACCTCGATGGCGGGCGCCGCCGTGAGGTCCACGCGAAACAGGTGCGGGGTGACACCCCGCTGCCGGCTGCCCCCGTCTTCGATGCGGGTGAGCCCGGTGATCACGGCCACGCGCCCGTCGCCCGAGAGCGCGGGCTGGTCGACCATGCCCGGACGCAGCCGCAGCGCGCGCAACCCCGCCTCCCCACGGTCGCCCTGCGCGAGGTCGCGGAGGTAGTAGTCGGGCTCCTGGTACGACAGCGCCTCGTCGAAGCGGGGGTTGTCGGACTGGAACAGCACCCACCGCCCGTCGCCCGAGATCGCGGTGCCGAGCTCCAGCGCGTGGCAGTCGCCGTCGTTGCGCGAGAAGCGCCGCTCGGCGAGGAGCACCACCTGCGGGAGGTCCACGCGCGCGAGGTAGGGGTCGCGCACCGTGTCGGTGTCGGCGCTGACGAAGTTTCGCGCGCTGTTGAAGGTCACCGCCGACCCGTCGCGCGAGAACGCCCACCAGCCCCCCACGTTGCCGCCCGCGCAGGGCGCCCACGGGGCCACGCGCCCGTCGGCCCGTTGGGTCACCCGGGTCACCGCGCCCGTCGCGACCTGCACGAGGTAGAGGTCGGTCTGCGTGTCGTCGTCGTTGACGCTGAGGCGCCCGTCGGTGGCGAGCACCATGCGCGCGCCATCACGGCTGATGCGCAGCCCGCCCTGCGTGCCGCCGCTCGCCCCGGGGCGGTTGGCGTCGACCGCCACCCACGTCGGCGCGCCGGGGCGCAGGGCCTCTCCCAGGCTGCGCGTGTAGACCTGAATCCCGTTGCCGCGCGGCGCCCGCAGCGAGAGCGGCGCTTCGAGGTAGAGAAAGGCCACCGCGCTCAGGTCGCCCACGAGCTGCGGCGAGAGGCACTGGCCGCCCTCGGCGTATCCGCCCTCGCTGTTCGACGACACCACCGCGGTGCGCCCGGTGCGCAGGTCGCGCACGTAACACTGCGGCGTCGCCGGCGCGTCGAGCGCGGGGACCTGGGCCTCGCTCGCCAGCCGCGCGGCCGACGACACGAAGGCCACGAAGCGTCCGCCCGGCGCGAGCTGCGGGTCGCGCGAAGATCCCCGCGACGCGCGCCCGTCGCGGTCGCGGCTGGCCAGCAGCAGGCCCTCGCACCCGCGCTGGTCGTCGCGCACGCGAAGCCCTGGGGCGCAGACACATCGGCGCATCCCCGGCCCGGCCGCGACGCAGGTCGCGTAGGCGCTGCAGCCGCCG
>JBILLI010000493.1:0-5887 GCA_044376155.1 Polyangiales bacterium | reverse complement strand
CTGCGGAAGGCGGGTCGTACGCGCGGGCACGCGCTGGTGGCGATGCTGGCGCTCAAGCTGACGCGTGCGCTGGAACGTTGGGTGAAGCCGCTTGGGATCACGGTGGCCGAGGCCCTCGACCGTCTCGACGGGGTCCGACTGGTCTCCCTCGGGGCCCCCACCCACGGGCTGTGGCGCCTGCCAACCCGCTGGGACGCTCCCCAGCGGCAACTGCTCGACGTACTGCCGACCCTGCCCGCCCCGTTGTTGTCTCTAGGAGGTCCCGCGCTGTAACTCACCATCGCCCGGGAGACACCGCGGGATTCGCGGGGACGTCTGCGCGCGCACGGGGGGAACATCCGTCTGACGCTGACAGCGCCCTGACATCGCGTGGGCATGCACAATGTTCGTGCAACGTCAAGACCGGCGCGGCGCGCGCGTCGGGGCCTCTCCCTGGACAGGACCCTCTCGGCTGTGATGTTCACCGCGCGTGACTCAGCAAGGCGCGACGGAGCAGACGGTCCGCGAGAGCACCCGCGGCGCGGCGTTCATCACCCTGGCGAAGATGTACTTCCTGGTGATGGGCTTCGCGCAGCCGGTGTTCCTCACGCGCTTCCTCGGGAGCGAGGGGTACGGGCTCTACGGCGTGGTGCTCAACGTCGTGTCGATCCTCAACAACGTGGTCGTGGCGGGGAGCATCCAGGCGATGTCGCACGCCGTGACCCGCGGCGGCCCCACCGCCCTGCGCCGCGGCATCGCGCTGCATGCCCTGCTGGGCCTCGTGCTCGGCGGCGGACTCTTCGTCGGCGCCGACGTCGTGGGCGCGGGCCTCCTGCACGACCCGCGGCTCCCCCCGCTGCTGCGCATCGGCGCGATCATCGTCGCGAACTACTCGGTCTACGCCGCCCTCGTCGGGGCGCTCAACGGCCAGCGGCGCTTCCGGGCGCAGGCCGGGCTCGACGTGTCCTTCGCGACGCTGCGCACCGGGCTGGTCATCGGCCTCGCGGCGATGGTGGGGGTCACCGGGTCCATCACGGGCTTCGCCATCGCCAGCGGGTTCATCCTCGTCGGATCCATCGCCCTGAACCTCCGCGACCTCCGCGCCCGCGGCGACGCCGCCACCGGGGAGGACCAGCGCTCCCTCCTCGCCTTCACCCAGGAGTACGGCCGCTTCTTCGTGCCCGTGCTGCTCTACCAGCTCGCGCTGAACCTCGTGCTCCAGAGCGACCTGCTGGTGCTCAAGGCCGTGCTCTCGCGCACCGCGGGCGTCTCCGCCGAGGCCGTGAACGCCCTCGCGGGGGGCTACAAGGCCGTGCAGAACTTCGCGTTCCTGCCCTACCAGTTGCTGATCGCGGTGACCTTCGTGATCTTCCCCGTCGTCTCCCGCGCCACCCTCGACGACGACCGCGGGACCACCGAGCGCTTCATTCGCGGCGCGGGCCGCTTCAGCACGCTCGCCCTCGGCGCCATGCTCGCCGTCCTCGCCGGGCTCCCCCAGGGCGTTCTGCGCATCGCGTACAAGCCGCCCTTCGACGAGGGATGGGTCGCCCTCCGGCTGCTCTCCATCGCGCAGGGCGCCTTCGCGCTCACGGTGGTGGGCACCACGGTGATCCTCGCGTCGGGGCGCACGGCCGCGGCCATCGGGCTCATGACCGCCATGCTCGCCGCGGTCTTCGCGGGCGACCTCGCGGGGATCGCCCTCGGCGGCACCGGGCCCGCGGTGCTCACGGGCCTCGCGGGGGGCACCCTCTTCGGCTGCGTCGCGGGCCTCGCGCTGGTCGCGGGCTACGTCACCCGTCGGTGGGGGGGCTTCATCGCGCCCCGCACGCTCCTCCGGGCCGCCCTCGGCGCGCTCGTCGCGGGCGCCCTCGCGGCGCGCGTCCCGGTGCACGGCAAGGTCGGCACGCTGCTGCAGTCCGCCGTCGCCGTGATGACCTACCTCGCCGCGCTCTTCGCCACGCGGGAGCTCGGTCGGGCCGAGATCGACGCCGTGCGCCGGGTCATCGCGCGCCGCCGCGGCGCCGCCCCTCAGGGGTGATTCGTCGCGAGCTCGGTGATGTGCAGCGTGGCCCGCGCGGTCGCGCCCTGTCGAAAGCTCCCCACCCAGACGTCGTACTGGCCCGCCGGGGCGCTGCCCAGGTCCACCGAGGGGTTGTTGCCGCCGAAGGAGTCATCGTTGCAGCGCCACGCGCCGCGGTTCGCGTTCACCAGCAGGGTGATGTCGGTGCCGTCTGTGGTGACGGCGTAGAAGCGCAGGTTGGCCGATGGACCCGAGAGCCGCACGATGAGGTCGGGCTGCGCCGTGACCCAGCCCACGCAGCCCGGGCCCAGCCCCATCGCCCGCGCGTTCAGCGCGCCCCCGGAGACCACCGCCACGCGGTGAGGGTCGGGCACGAAGCCCGGCGCGAGCCGCAGCACCCCGAAGTTCGCCCGCGACCCGCCCACCAACAGCGCGCCCTGCGCCGTCGCCGCGCCCGCCGCGAGGACCCCCGCGCCCACCATCATCGCCCACCGCCGTCGCGTCTGCGTCATCGCCGTTCACCCGGTGTGCACGCCGTCGGCGTCGACGTCCAGCGCGACCCGCCCGAACCCGTATCGCTCCGCGAGGAGCACGGCCTCGCGCAGCGCGGTCGGGTCCTGCGCCACCAGCAGCGAGACATCCCCGCCGCCCGCGCCCGAGGGCTTCACCGCCGCGCCCAGGGGCGCCAGCGCGCGCGCGAGGGCCGCGAGGGCGTCGGTCACCACCGGCGCGCCGATGGCGTCGCCGAAGGCCCCCAGGGCCTCGCCGTGGGCGCGCACCGCGTCGGTCAGCGCCCGCGGGTCGCGGTCGTCGAGGGCCACGCGCACCGCCCGCGCGGCCGCGCCGATGTCGGCCATGCGCGCGGCGAAGGACTCCCCGTCACGGGCGCGGAGAGACTCCGCCCGGGCGATCATCTCGCTCGTGCGCGCCGACGTGCCCGACCAGAGGACCGTCCAGTGCTGTCCCTCCAACGCGCCGCAGCCGCGCACCTCGGCGGCGCCGTCGAGGCCCTCGGCGAAGCGCACCGAGACCACACCCCCGCGGGCGCTCGCGATCACGTCGACCCCGCTGCCGCCCCCCTGCGCCGCGCGATGGCCGCGTCGCGCGAGGTCGGCCACCCGCGCGCGCACGGCGAGGTCGCGCAGGTCGTGGCCCTCGCGGGCGAGGTGCCACGCCACCGCCGCGACGCACGCCGCCGCGGAGCTGCCCAGGCCGAGCTTGCGCCCGCCAGCGTCGTGGAGCGCGCGCACGTCGAGCGACCAGCAATCCGTGATCGCGCGGATCTCGTTCTCGCGCAGGGCGATCTGCAACGCCGCGGCGACCTCTCGGGGAACCTCGGGGCAGGGGACCTCGGCGTCGGCGATGCGCGCGTGGCGGTCCACGGCCATGACCACGGCCTCGGCGCCGTGGAGCACGGCGTACTCCCCGGCGACCATGAGCTTGCCGGGCGCGCGGACCCTCACGTCACCTCGACGCCCGCGCCGGGGCGCGCCACGAGCACGTCGACCACCCCGGGCACCGCGCGCAGCGCGCCCGCGACGGTGGTGATGTCGGCCGCGGCGCAGAGGGTCTTCACGTGCGGCCCCGCGTCCATCGTGGCCCACGCGCCCACGCCCTCGCGGCGGAGCGACTCCACGCGATCGAGGAGGTCCAGGGTGATCCCGCGGGCGTAGCGCACGGCGGGCACCGCGGCCCAGGCGCAGGCGTGCATCGCGAAGGTGCTCGCCTCCATCACCGCGCCGAGGGCCTCGAGGTCCCGCGCGGCGAGGGCGGTCTTCACGGCGTGGGCGTAGCCCGGCGCGCACGCGAGCCATCCCGCGTAGTAGGGCGAGGTGCGGGCGGTGTCGCGCATCCCGTCGCGCGAGGCCACGCTCTTGGGCGCGCGCGTGGCGAGGGCCACGACCAGGGCGACGTCCCACCACGCTGCGGGGTGCAGCGCGCGGGCGGGCAGGTGGTCGTCGCCGAGGACTCCCGCGGGCAGCTCGGCCCACCCCTCGAAGAGCGAGCGCGCGGCCGAGGCGCTGCCGCGGCGGGCGAGGGAGGAGAGCGTGGCGAGGTCGGCGTCCCACCCGTACGCCCGCGCGCCCGCGGCGGCGAGGGCGGCGAAGCCCGACGCGCTCGAGGCCAGGCCCGACGCGGTGGGGAAGTGGTTCACCGAGTCGACCCGGGCGAATCGGTCGGTGGCCGTCGGGTCGACCCCCGCGCGCTCGCGCAGCAGGTCGAGAAATCGCTGGAGCTTCGCGGCGCCCGGACCCGTGAGCGCCGCGCCGTCGAGGGTGATGACGTCCTCGCGCAGCGAGGGGTCGCGGGTCACCACGGTCTCGGTGCGCAGCGCGTCGAGCGTGAGCGACACGCTCGGCACCGCGGGGAGGTTCAGCGCCGCGTCGCACTTGCCCCAATACTTCGCCAGCGCGATGTTCGCGCGCGCCGTGGCCCTGGCCTTCATCGTACCTCCACCGTCCACGCCCGCGCGCCCTCGCGCGCGAAGGCCTCCATGACCTCGGCCTCGCGGGCGCCGGGCAGCGCGATGACGCACCCGCCCCCGCCCGCGCCGGTGAGCTTCGCGCCCAGCGCGCCCGCGTCGCGCGCCGCGCGGCAGAGGGTCTCGATGCGCTCGGTGGAGACGAAGAGCGAGGCCAGCAGGAGCTGGTTCATGTCCATGAGCTGCCCGAGGGACCGCGGGTCCCCCGCGGTGACCGCGAGCGCCGCGTTGCGCACGAGCGCGCGCACGCCCTCGATGGCCTTGTCGACGACCTCGGGCCGCCGGGCGCGCAGGGTGGCGACGCCCTCGACCATCTCCTTCGTCGATCCGCGCTCGCCGGTGTCGGCGATGCAGAGCCGCAGGGGGTCGCGGGGGGTGACGCGCTGGAGCCCCTCGCCGCGCACGAAGACCCCGACGCCGCCGAGGGCCGCGAGGGTGTGGTCCACCCCCGAGGGGTTGCCGTGAAAGACCCGCTCCCACGCGAGGGCCGCGTCGAGCAGGGGGGCGCCCGCGAGCGCCTCGCCCTGTAGCGAGGAGAGGGCCCGCGCGCAGGCCACGCCCAGCGCCGCGGAACTCCCGAGCCCGCCGCCGCCCGGGAGAAAGACCTCGGCCGACAGCGCGCCCGCGGTCACGCCGAGGTGGGTCGCGAGGGTCTCGACCGCGCGGCCGAGGGCCGAGCCGTCACCCGGGGCGAAGTCGCAGCCCCAGGTGGTGACCCGAAGTGACAGCGGCGCAAGGGGATCGGTGACGGTGACGCGCACCCCGGGGCTCACCGCCGCGGCCAGCGCGGGGCAGCCGTAGACCACCGCGTGCTCGCCGAGGAGGATCACCTTCCCGTGCGCGGCGAACACGGTCATCGCGTGCGCTCGGTGACCAGCGTCGCGAGGGCGCTCAGGAGCTCGGCGCCCTGGGGGCGCAGCGGCGCGTCGCGCAGGGCGTCGAGGCACCGCGCGCGGAGGGCGGCGATCTCGGCCTCGGCCGCGCGCAGGGCGCCCGAGGATTCGATGAGCGAGCGCGCGCGCTGCACGTCGTCCTCGCTGGCGTCGCGCTGCCCGAGCACCGCGCGCAGGGCGGACGCGTCACCCGGGGAGAGGTGCTCCATCGCGTGCTGCACCAGCGCGGTCTGCTTGCCCTCGCGCAGGTCGTTGCCCACGGGCTTGCCGGTCTCGCGCTCGCTGCCGAAGACCCCGAGCACGTCGTCGCGGAGCTGAAACGCGAGGCCCAGGGGCTCGGCGTAGGCCATGAGGGCCTCGCGCGCTTCGGGCGACGCGTCGCTCACGGCGGCGCCCAGGCGCAGCGGGCCGCGCACGGTGTAGCTCCCGGTCTTGAGGCGGTGGATGCGCGCCACGTCGGTGCTCTGCGTGACGTCGAGGCACTGCCCGAGGATCACCTCGTGCTCCATGCTC
>JBILLI010000055.1:0-19881 GCA_044376155.1 Polyangiales bacterium | reverse complement strand
GAAAGACGTCCGTGAGCGAGCGCACCTCGAGGCCCTCGGCGCGCAGGCGGCGCACGCGCCCGTCGAGGTCGGCGAAGCGCGCGGGGAGCGCGGCGTAGACCGCACGCATGGACGCGGGCGTGTCCCGCGGGGGGTCGACGCAGCACGCCCGCTCCTCGGCCGTGAAGGGCTTCGGGTTCGCCGCGTGCTGGTTGGGCTGCACGAAGGAGAAGATCGGGAGCCCCCGGGCGCGCGCGAAGGCGTGGGCGTGGCGCGCGCAGTTCTCCCAGCGCTCGGTGGCCCGCGCCTCGGGGATCCTCGGGAGCGTCCCGAAGCCCGCCGCGCGCACCGCGCCGCCGAGCTCGACGCCGAAGCGCACCGCGAGCTCGTTGATGCGCCGCGCGTCGCGGTAGAGCGCGTGGCGCATCAGCCCCGAGGTGCGCAGCAGGGGGTAGCGCGTGAGCGACGCGCGGCGGTCGAAGCGGTCCACCGCGTCGAGGAGCGGGCGCTGCACCCCCTCGGGGCTCAACGGCCGCTGCGCCCAGAAGCGCGCGAGCTCGTCGCAGCCGGGCGCGTGGTTGAACTGCTCGTTGAAGCCGTCGAGAACGATCGCGGCCGAGAGCCGGTGCGCCGAGAGGTGCAGGAGGTTGAACTGCGCGGGGGTGTAGCTCCCCGAGAACGCGAGGTCGGCGATGCGCACCGGGCGCCCGAAGCGCCGGGTCAGGGCCGCGTACCACGGCGCGATCCCCCCGCCCCGGAGGTGGTTCGCGAAGGAGTGCGCCACCGAGGCGCCGAAGACCCCGATGACCGCCTCGCCCGGCGCGTCCAGGGCCCGCGGGTCGAGGCGTTCGCGGAGGTCCCGCGCCTCGCTGCGAAGGTCGTCGCTGGACTGCCGAAAGAACTCCGCCGAGGTGATCCGCGGGAGCACGAAGACCCCGAAGAGCTGATCCGTCGCGAGAGCCGAAACGAGCACCGCCGCGGCGGCCGCGAGGGCCTGTTGCACCGGGCGCCTGCGCTTTACGGGGGTGTCCATCGAAGATCCCACGGCCTCATACGCTACACGACGGAGCCCTCGCGGTCGGTGCCGGCGATGAAGTCCCGCACGCGCAGGTCGGGGTGCGCGCGCAGCTCGGCGACGGAGCCCAGGCCCGCGACGCGCCCGTCGAGGATCATCGCCGCGCGGTCGGTGACGGCCTCGGCGAGCTTCATGTCGTGCGTGACCATCAGCCCCGCGATGTTGAAGGTCCCGTGCAGGCGCTGCAGCAGCGCGCCGACGCGGTGGGCGTTCACCGGGTCGAGCCCCATGGTGGGCTCGTCGTAGAGGATCACCTCGGGCCGCAGCGCCATGGTGCGCGCGAGGCCCACACGGCGCTTCATCCCGCCCGAGAGCTGGTCGGGGCGCAGGGCGTGGGTGCCCGGGAGGTCCACGGCGTTGAGGGCCCAGTCCACCCGGACGGCGATCTCGTCGTCGGTGAGCGGGTGCACGAGGGCGGCGTGGAGCCCGTAGGCGACGTTCTCGGCCACGGACATCGAGTCGAACAGCGCGCTGTGCTGGAACATCAGCCCCACGCGGCCGCGCAGGGCGAGCAGCGCGGGCGGGTCCATCGCCGACACCGGGGCGCCCTCGAAGAGGATCTCTCCCTCGTCGATGGGCATCAGCCCGATCATGCTCTTGAGCAGCACGGTCTTGCCGCACCCCGAGGGGCCGAGCAATCCCAGGGTCTCGTCGCGCCGCAGCGAGAGGTCCACGCCGTCGAGCACGACCTTGTCGCCGAAGCGCTTGCGCACCCCGCGGAGCTCGAAGATCACGTCCGACGCCGCCACCCGCGCAGCATCGCGCGGATCTCCCCGCGGAGCACGGATCAACGAACCGCGCCGTCGGCGAAGAGCGTGGCGCTCACGGCGCCCTCGAGGTCCGTGCGGCGGAGGGTGATCCCCCGGGCGGCGAAGCGGTCGAGGACCTCGTCGTGGGGGTGCCCGAAGGGAGACGGGTGCCCGCAGCTCACCAGCGCCACGCGCGGGCGCAGCGCGTCGAGGAAGGGCGCGGTGCTCGACGTGCGCGACCCGTGGTGCCCCACCTTCAAGACCGTCACCGGCCCCAGCACCGGCAGCAGCGCCTTCTCACCATGCATCTCCAGGTCCCCCGGCAGCAGCACCGACGCCCGGCCCCACCGCAGACGGATCACGAACGACGCATCGTTCGCCGGCGTCTCGGGGTCGGCCCGGGGGCACGGCGCGAGCACCTCCAGCCACGCGCCGTGAAAGCTCCGCGCGCCGCACACCACCGACGGGTCACGCACCGCAACCCCTTGTCTCGCAGCGACATCGAGCGTCTGCTGGTAGACCCCGCCGTAGTTCAGCGCGCGCCCCTGGGCGGTGTCCCAGAGCGCGTCGACGCGCACGCCGCGCAGCACCGCGGGGAGCCCGCCCGCGTGGTCCGGGTGCGGGTGCGAGAGGACCACCGCCACGAGATGTGTGCGCCGCCGCAGCCGCAGCCATGGGAGCACCACGTCTTCCCCCGGGTCGCGCTCGCCGTGCAGCGCGCCGCCACCATCAATGAGCATCGCCTCGCCGTCGGGCAGATCGATCAACAGCGCGTCGCCCTGCCCCACGTCCAGCGCGGTGACCCGCAGCACGCCCGTCGGGTGGCACGCCCGTCGGTGCGCGACCTCCAGCGCCGCGGTGCACACCATCGCGAGCAGCGCCACCCGCACCCGCCCGCGCAGCCCCCAGGGCCAGAGCGCGAGGGCCGCGGCGGTGAGTACCACCCACTGCGCGGGGGTGGGCGTGGGGAGCGCGACGCTCCCGAAGGTGACCTCCCGCGCGACGCCCGCGATGGCGAAGAGCAGCGCGAGGGCGTGCCGCGCGACGAACGCGAAGGGCAGCGCGACGGCCGCCGGGGCCACGCACACCAGCGCCGCGGTGATCAGCACACACGGCAGCGCGAGGGCCTCGCCCACGGGCGCTGCCACGAGGTTCGCGAACACCGCGAGCACCGGCGCGCGTCCCACGCGCCACGCGAGCAGCGGGGTGAGCGAGAGCGACACCCGCAGCGTCGCGAAGAGCGCGAGGCGCGCGGACCGCAGCGCGCGGTCGGCGAGGGCCGTGGGGCGTTCGTCGGGGGTGTCGTCGACGGGGCGAGAGACCAGCGCCCAGGTGGCGATGACCGAGAGCTGCCAGCCGAGGTCGTGCAGGCACGAGGGGTCGGCGGCGAACATCCCGAGGGCCACCGCGGCGAGCACCGCGCGCGGGTCGGCGCGTCGCCCGAGGGACCGCGCGAGGGCGGTGAGCGCGGCGGTGTAGAGCGCCCGACGCGCCGAGGCGCTCTCGCCCGTGACCATCACGAAGACCGTGAGGGCGGGCAGCGGGAGCACCGCGGCGAGCGCGAAGACGTTGTGGCGCAGGGCGATCCAACGCACGCGGCGCAGCGCGACGAGGGTGACGGCGGTGAGCGCGGCGGCGAGGAGCATCACGTGCGCGCCGCTCACGGCGAGGAGGTGCGCCATGCCGGTCTCGCGAAACGCGTCGACCTCGCTCGCGTCGAGGTCGCGGGTGTCGCCGAAGAGCAGCGCGCGGGCGCGGAGCAGGTCGTCGCCGCGGAGCACCGCGCCGAGGCCCCGCTCGATGCGCGCGCGGAGTTGTTGCGCGAGGATGCGCGCGCGGTCGGTGAGGTCGGGCGCGCGGTCGACCACGACACACGCGGCCGACTCCCAGCGCTCGGTGATGCCGCGACGCACGTCCTGGGCGCCGCGGTCTTCGAGGGGAGGATTGCGCCGCGGCACGATGGGACGCACCGTCGCCACGGCCTCGACCACGTCCCCCGGGCGCGCGTCGCATCGCCCCCGGGGGGTGTCGAGCCAGGCGCCGCCGCCGTCGTCCCGACGCAGCAGGCAGCGCGCGCCGAGGGCGGTCTCGCGACACGGCAGCGCCACGCGACCGCGCACGCGGGCCTCGACGCGCACGGGTCGCACGGTCCACGGCGTGACCCGGGACCACCGCGCGTACGCCGCGCCGACGCACCCCGCGGCGAGGAGCAGCGCGAGGCCCGCGAGGCGGGATCGACGACGTCGGCTCACCCCGAGGGCGACGAAGAGCGCCGCGGCGACGGTGGCCGCGACGGGAGGGGGTGCGGGGAGCAGCGCGCCGAGGAGCACCGCGGCGGCGACGAGGGGGAGCGGTCCCATGCGCGGGGCCATGGCGCGCGCCGTGCCAGGGAATCGGGCCTTGAAATCACACGAGAAAGTGCCCGCAGGGTGGCGAAAACAGGGTGGCGAGGGGTGGCGAAGGGGTGGCGACGTCGCCACCCCCCCACGGCCTGGCCGACCGCGTAACGCGCGCGGTGTCACGCCACGCCGCGCGGGGGAGAGTCAGGTCAGCGCCAGGCGGCCGTGCGGTAGGCGGGCACCTGCACCACCCGGTACTGCGCGTCGAGACGCTCCAACCGCGCGGTCATGCGGTCGAGGCGGAACTGCTCCTGCGGCGCGAGCACCCCGTCCTGCGAGGCCATCGCGAGGGCGCCCAGCACCTGCGCGCGCTGCGCCTCGAAGGCGTTGATCACCTGCGCGCTCACCGCGCCCTGCGAGACGCCCACCCGGAGCTGCTGCTCGGCCTGCGCGATGCGCGCCTGCACCGCCTGGTGGAAGCGCATCAGCTCGCGCCGCGCACCGAAGCCGCGCCCGTACGTCGGCTGCACGTACACGGGCTGCGCCGCGGGCTGCGCGTACCCGGGCTGCACGTACGTCGGCTGCGCCGCGGGCGGTTCACACCCCGGCTGCGCGACCACCGGCTGCACGTACACGGGCTGCGCCGCGGGTCGCACGAACACGGGCTGCGCCGCGGGCTGCACGAACACGGGCTGCGCCGCGGGCTGCATGCGACCGGGCTGCACCATCACGCGGAACGAAGGGGCCTGCGCGAAGGCCGTCGCCGAGGTCAGGGTGCCGAGGGAAAGCGTGAGGGCGGTGAGGGCGCTGCGGAGGTTCATGGCGATGCTCCTTCGTCGGCCGCGGTGTCTGCGCGGCGCTGACGAGGCCCTTTGCGGCCGCCGTGCCACCTGTGAAATCCCCTGAATTCCAGGGCGAATCCGCGCGGCGGGCGTCTGCCCGGGCGACAGCCGTCACGATCCGCGACAGACGCCGCAGCCGCAGGCCCGGTGGTACCGTCGGCGGTGATGAGCGACGCGTTCCGCACCCCTCCGCCCCTCACGTGTCCGTTGTGCGGCTGCACCGACTTCGTCGACGGCGAGCTGCGGGCGAACGGGCTCAGCTTCGTCCCCGACACCGCGAGCCTCCTGCAGCGCGCCTTCGCGATGGGCTGGACCCTGCGGGCCCGCAAGTACGCCCGCTGCGACAACCTGCAGATCTTCGCGGTGCCGAGCTGAGCGTGCGCGCGCTCACCGCCGACGGCCGCCCGCGGGTGCTCGACGGCGGGCTCGCCACACAGCTCGAAGCCCGCGGCGCGGCGCTCGACACGCCGCTGTGGTCCGCGCGGCTGCTGCGCGACGACCCCGCGATGATCGCCGGGGTGCACCGCGACTACCTCGACGCGGGCGCCGACATCGTCACCACCGCGGGGTATCAGGCCACGGTCCCCGGGCTCCTCGCCACGGGGCTCTCCCCCGACGAGGCCCGCGCGGTGCTGCGCCGCGCCGTCTCGCTCGCCCGCGCCGCGCGAGACGCCCACCCCCGCGGCGGGGCGGTGAAGGTCGCGGCGTCGCTGGGGTCGTACGGCGCCTTCCTCGCCGACGGCAGCGAGTTTCGCGGGGGCTACGGGCGCTCGGTGGGAGTCCTCGCGGACTTTCACCGCGCGCGCCTGGAGGCTCTCGCGGACGCCGGCGCCGACCTGCTCGCCTTCGAGACCGTGCCCTGCGTCGAAGAGGCCGAGGCCATCGCGCGCGCGCTCGACGAGACCGACGGCCCCCCCGCGTGGGTGAGCTTCTCCCTCGGCGCGCCCGGTCGCGCGGCGCAGGGAGACCCCCTCGACGCGTGCGCCCTCGCCGCCCTGACGTCGCCGAGGGTCATCGCCGTGGGCTGCAACTGCTGCGATCCCCGCGCGGTCGAAGGCGCCCTGGGGGTGCTCCGCGGGTGCACCGACGTCGACCTCCTGGCCTATCCCAACCGCGGCGAGCGGTGGTCCCAGGCGTCGCGGCGGTGGGAGCCTGACGGCGAGCAGCCACGCCTCGCGGGCTTCGCGGCGCGCTACCTCGCGGCCGGCGCGACGGTGCTCGGCGGGTGCTGTCGGACCACCCCCGGAGACATCCGCGCGCTCGCCGAAGCCCTTGCGGCGCAGTGAGATTCAACCCTTGCGGGCGGCGGCGCAGCGCTCCGCGAGGCGGTGCAGCTCGGCGATGCTCAGGGTCTCGGGGCGCAGCGAGGGGTCGATGCCGGCCGCGGCGCAGACCTCGGCCGCGCGGTCGCGGCTCACCACCGAGGCGAGGCCGTTGCGCAGGGTCTTGCGGCGCGCGGCGAAGAGCGCGTGGACCATCTCCTGAAAGATCTTCGTCTCCTCGGCGAGGGGCACCGCGCGGGGGGTGAGCTTCACCACCGTGGAGTGCACCCGGGGCGCGGGGTGAAAGCACCCCGGCGCGGCGTTGCAGACCCGTGAGACCTCACACGCGGCCTGCGTGAAGATCGAGAGCACGCCCCAGTCGTCGTCGTTGGGCGACGCCAGCAACCGCATCGCCACCTCCTGCTGCACCATCACCACCGCCACGCGCCAGCGCACCGGGGGCGTGAGCAGCGCGCGGAGCAGGCGTCCGGTGATCTGGTACGGGAGGTTGCCCACCATCGCGCTGGGCCCCGCGGCGGCGACGGCGGCGTAGTCCCAGGTGCCCGCGTCGGCCTCGTCGAGGGTGACGTTGGGGGGCAGTCCCTCTTCGCGCAGGGCGGCCACGAGGTCACGGTCGCGCTCGATGGCGATGACCCGCGCGGCCCGGGGCGCGAGGGCGCGCGCGAGGGTGCCGGTGCCCGTGCCGATCTCCACCACGGTCTCGTCGGCGCGGGCGTCGACGGCCTTCACGATGGCCTCGACCACGTGTGGGGCGGTGAGAAAGCACTGGCCGAAGCTGTCCTTGGGGCGCAGGTGGTGGCGGGCGAGGAAGCGCCGGGGGTCTTCGAAGGCGAGGTCGTCCGCGGTCATCGCCGGGGCGCTTACCACGGAGCGCGCGGCCCGTGGGTCACGCCGGGTCGCGGAGGCGGCGCTCGTAGAAGTCTCGGATCTCGCGGTGGTCGAGCCAGTCTCCGAGGTCGTCTTCGAGCGTGACCATCCCCTCGCGGGAGAGGGGTGTGACCTCGGGCAACCACGCCGTGTGCAGGGTGTACCCCCAGTCGAGGTCGGGGTGGCCGAGGCGGCACACCGGGCCCGCGGCGAGGTCGCCCGCGCGAAAGATCCACACCTCGCGGGCCGCGAAGCCCGCGGTGATCGACGCGTCGCCCGAGAACACGTTGCACACCACCCAGCCGGGCGCGCCCTCCTCGGGCACGAACTGCGGCGATACCAGCTGCTGGTCGTCGCGCATCACGAAGTGCTCGGCGATGCGCATCGTGTGGAGGTCCACGCGGAGCAGCGTCGCGGGCGCGCCGCCCTTCGCGAGCAGGCGGCGAAGCTCCCACGGCGCGCGCTGGGGGTACGTGTCGTAGAGCTCGTGGATGAGCTCCGTGAGCTGATCGGGCACGAGGCCCTGGGAGTACACGTAGAGGTCCGTGAGGCGCGGGACCGTGGCGCCCCAGGTGTTGATGCCGGGGCCTGCGGTGAGCCCCAGGGCCCAGCCCAGGTCGGCGCTGCGCACCTCGCGGGCGTGCACCACCCGCCCGCCTTCGGGGTCGACCTCGTGGTGGCCCACGGTGTTCGCCGCCATCGCCGTGGGGAAGGTCCCGAGCACGGCCTCGGGCAGGGGGCGCCCGTCCCACCGACGGTCGCCGAGGAGCACGAACTCGGCGCCGTCCATGGCGCGCTGGTGCACCGCCACGAGGCTCACGTGCCCAGCGGGGGTGGGCTCCCAGTCGGCGTGAAAGTGCACGACCTCGCCGTTGACCTCCACGCACCGCGCGGGCACCACCCGGGCGGGGAAGCTGGGGTGGCCGTCGGAGGGAAGGTCCGCGCGGTCGAGGTCCGCGCGGCGCACGAAGTAGAAGCGCGCGGTGTTTGACTGCGGGCGCGAGACCTCGCGGCGAAAGGCGCGCACGAGGTCCTCGGGGGTCTCTTCGGGGATCGAGGTGATGCCGTCGATCTCCATCTTGAAGGCCGCGTCGACGAAGATCACCCAGTCGCGGGTGAGGGCCATCTGGTGCGCCGACTCCTTCACCTCCACGGGCACGCCGCGGTCGTGGAGCACGAAGCGCTGCGGGGGCCCGTCGCCGCGCCACCGCAGGAGGTACGTGAAGGGCTTCTGCGGCGCCTCGCCGGGGAGCGGGCCCTCGGCCGCGAAGTCCTTGAGCATCCCCGCGAAGGCCATGAGCCACTGGAGGAACTCGACCGGGTGCGAGGGCTCATCGCGCGCGTCGTGGCCGGTGAGCGTCGCCATCATCGACGAGAAGAACCGCCGGGGCACCGCGCGCAGCCCCCCCGCGGCCTCGATGGCCACACGGAGGTTCTCCACCAGGTCGTCGAGCGCCTCGCCGGGGCTGCGGTCCTGCCCCGGGGTCCAGGGGAGCCACGTTCGTACGAAGTCGAACAATCGCCCCGCGAGGGTCATCAGCGCGCGGCCGTGGTTCACCGCGAAGAGCTCGCCGGTGGCGGCGTCGGCGCAGGGGTGCGCGGTGCTGAACACCTGCTTGAACGGCCGCGCCATGAGCAGGTTCGCGCGCCAGTGCCGCAGCGCGCCCACGGGCGCCACGAGCGTGAGGGTCTCGGGGTCGAGGTAGTGCGGTCGCCCTGCGTCGTAGGTCGCGAGCAGCGCGGTGGACCCGTCGGCCCGGCGCACCGGCAGCAGCGCGGTGTTGGAGAAGTCCCGCGCGCCGAGCTTCGCCGAGAGGCGGGTGATGCCGAAGTCGCGAAACTCCCACGCCGGGCCCTCGGCCCGCGCGGCGGACTCCAGCAACGCCCCGGTGCCCTCGCCCCGCGCCGTGCGCAACGTCGCTTCGCCCTCGTGAAAATCGATCCGATAGAACAGCGGCGGGCCGTTGAGGAAGGGCGTGTTGGGGTTGGGATCACCCGTCGGCGCCACGCCGAACACGCTGCCGCGCAGGGTGTTTGGCACCGTCCCGACCCGTGCGTGCATCGCCCCGTGAAGCTCCGTCTCCCCGCGCGCGTTCGCCGATGCCGGAAAGGTCACGCTCATGGCGTGAACGCTATCACCCCACCCTGGCCGCCGGGCACAGCGAGGCCACCAGCGCGGGGGGGTTGACGAAGCCCAGGGTCCGCAGCGTGGTCACCCCGTCGGGGTCCCCCGCGGCGGTCGCGGCGGCGGCGGCGCGGTGCTCAACGCCGAGGGCGGCGAAGGCGTCGCGAGCGCGGGCATAGGCGCGGCGCGCGCCCGGGGCGTCACCCCCGGCGGAGAGGCACCCCGCGCGGAGGGACGCGCCGAAGGCGTGCGCGAGCGTCGAGGTGTCGCCTTCGAGCTCGGCGGCGCAGGCCCGAGCGTCTTTGAGGGCGTCTCCGCCGCGGCGGCGGGCGGCGTGGGCGAGCAGCACGCGCCCGCGCAGGTCGGCGACGATCACGCGGTGGAAGTGCACGGTGAGCATCAGCGCGCGCCTCGCGGCGCGGAGGCCCGAGGTGAGCAGCGCGAGGGCCTCGTCGAGGTCGCCGAGGTAGAGCCGCACCTCGACGCGCTCGAGGGTGACGAAGAAGTCGAGCAGTCCGTAGCGCCGCCCGAGCCAGGCCGCGCGGCCGCGGTCGAGGGAGCGCAGCGCGAGGTCGCCGCGGTCGTCGAGCAGGTGCAGCCGCGGGGCGAAGCGCACGCAGACGTTGGACTCGAGGTAGAGGTCCTCGCGGGCGCGGGCGTCGGCGAGGGCGTCGCGCACGAGGTCGCGCAGCGCGCCGTAGCGCCCGAGGGCCACGAGCGCCGAGGCCCGCACGATCTGCAGGCTGTCGAGGGACCACTGGTCGATGCGCCGTCGGTCGGTGAGCCGCTCGGCCGCGCGGTCGGCGGCGCAGAGGGCGTCGACGCCGCGTCCCTCGACCCAGGCGGCGCCCGAGGCGGCGAGGTGAAAGAAGCCCGCGGCGGCGTCGTCGACCGCGGGGAGCATGGCCTCCACCGAGGCCGCGAGGGCGCGCGTGGCCGCGGGGTCATAGCGGTAGCCCGCCATCTGCACGAGGTACACCCCCATGGCCTGCACGTACTGCGCGCGCGTGCCGCGGTCGCCCGCGAGGGGCACGAGGCTCGCCTGCAGCGCGACGGAGCTCAGGGGCTCGGACATCGACAGGCCCAGCGCGGCGTTGTGCATCGCGTCGATGCGCGCGCGGTCGGCGGCGGCGGCGGCCTCGCCGGGGCCGGCGTAGTGCGTGCCTCGCGCGCGCAATGCGCGGTGGCTCAAGAAGGTCTGCGCGAAGGCCAGGGCGGGGTTGGTCACCAGCTCGACGCCCTGCGCGGCGAGGGAGCGGCGCACGATCTCGACCCCCCGCTCGTGCTGCCCCGCGTAGAGGAACTGCTCCGCCGCGCGACGCAGCAGGCGCTCGCCGAGCTCGGTGCCCTGGAGCCGTCGGGCGAGGGCCTCGTAGCGCTCCCCCGCGCGGCGCCCGCGGCCGGCGCGCTGGAGGTTCTCCGCGAGTCGCAGCGCGGTCTCCACCGCGGCGTCGCCGGCGACGTCCACCGCGAGCTCGAGGAACTCCGCGGCGCGGCGGAAATCGAGGCGCGACTCGGCGCGCGTCGCGGCGGCGAGGGCGAAGCCGCGGAGGCGGTCGCGGTCGTTGCCCGCGCGGAGGTGCGACACGACGCGCTCGGGGGCGGCGCCCGCGGCGATGAGCCGGTCGGCGAGGCGGAGGTGCACCGCGCGCAGCTCCGCGGGGGGCGCGACGCGCAGGGCGGCCTCGCGCACCCACCCGTGGGCGCAGCGCACGGCCTGCTCCGCGCCGCTGGTGTCGTAGTCGATGAGCTGCCGCCGCCGCAGGACCTCGAAGGCCCGGGGGTCTTGCGCGTCCTCGGCGAGCAGCGAGACGGGCGCGGCCTCGCCGGCGGCGGCGGCGGCGAGGAGCATGGCCCACGCGCGCGGCGGCGCGTCGCCGAGGCGCTGCGTGAGGGCCCGCAGGAGCCAGTCGCCGCGGGCCCCGGCGCGCTCCTCGGGCGCGGCCTCGGCGGCGAGCGTGAGCAGGGCCATGGGGTTGCCCTCGGCGAGGTCACGCACGCGCACAAAGTCTTGCGCCGCAGCGTGATGCGCGCGGGCGGCGTCGAAGAGCGCGCGGCTCTCGGCCTCCCCGAGGGGGCCGAGGCGGATCAGCGCCGCGAGCTCGGCGAGGTCTTCGACGACGTGTCGGGTGCTGAGCACGAGCCGCGGCCCGCGCCCCGCGCACGCCTCCATCGCCTCGCGCAGCAGGGACCAGCTCCCCGGGTCGCCCCACTGCGCGTCGTCGACCACGAGCAGCACGGGCCCGCGCGCCTGCGCGAGGGTGAAGAGCGCGGCCAGGGCCTGCGCGGCGCGTCGGCGCAGGGCGAGCGGGTCGGCGTCCTCCGCGGCCGCGCCGAGGAAGGGCGCGAGGCTCGGGAACACCACGCCCAGCGCGCCGTCGACGTCCCGCAAGCGCGCGCGCTGCGCCGCGGGCCACGCGGCGAGGTGCTCCGAGAGGGGGTCGATGATCCCGTCGAGGGCGGGGAGCAGCACCTCTTCGAGGGGGTGACACGCCGCGCGGAGCACGGTGAGCTCGGGCGGCGCGTGCGCCAGGGCCTCTTCGAGCAGCCGTGATTTCCCGATGCCCGAGGGGCCCACGAGCTGCACCGCGCCCCGCGGCGCGCGTCCCTGCAGCACCGCGGTGAGCGCCGCGAGCTCCGGCGCGCGTCCCACGAGGGGCGCGGCGCGGGGGGTGGCGCGGGGGCGCGCGCGGGGGCCCAGGCGCTCGGCCAGGGCGGCCTCCAGCGCGTCGAGCCCGGGGCGCTCGTGGGCGTCGGGGTGCAGCGCGCGGTTGAGCAGCGCGACCACCGCAGCGGGGAGCCCATCGTCGGACCGGAGCGGGGTGAAGTCTCCGCTCTGCCGCGCGCGCTGCGAGTCGTCGAAGCTCTCGTCGGGGAACACCCCGCGGCCGGTGAGGGCCTCGTGGATCATCACCCCGAGCGCGAAGACATCCTGCGCGGGAGAGGGCGCGGCGCCGAACCAGATCTCCGGCGCCATGAACACCGGGCTGCCCACGGGGTCCGCGGCGCTCGCGGCGACGCGGTGGATGCGCGACGCGAGGCCGCAGTCGAGCAGCACCACGCGCCCCGCGCGGGTGACCATCACGTTGGGGGGCTTGAGGTCGCGGTGCACGAAGCCCGCGTCGTGGATGCAGCGCAGCCCGCGCACCACCTGCAGCAGCCGCCCCACGCGCGCCTCGTCGTCGGCCGCGCCCTCGAAGGAGAACGGCGCGGCGTCGAGGTACTCCATGGTGAAGAAGGCCCGCGTCGGGGTCACCACGAGGTCGAGGAGCTCGACCACGTTGGGGTGCGCGAGGGCGCTCAGCGTGCGGAACTCCCGCTTGAGGTACGACGCCGCCTCGGAGCCCGCGTCGTGCAGCACTTTCAGCGCCACCTCGCTGCGGCGCAGCCGATCGAAGGCGCGGAACACCGACCCGTACGCGCCCACGCCGAGGAGATACGCGCCCTCGAAGCGCGTCGGATCCACGGAGACGTCGTCGGCTGCGAGGGTCACCGCGACGCATTGCTGCCGCCGCCTGGATCCCGCGTCAAGACAGTAGTTTTCGCGCGATTGGAGGATCGCTTCGCGGCGTTGACGCGCGCCGAGTGTTGGGTGTTTCCTAGTGTCAGGAGCAGAGAAGACGTGTCCGACGGCGGCGAGGATCCTGGCCAGCGCGTCCTGCTCGACATCGCGCAGCAGCTCGCGTCGACGCGCGACCTGTCGGCCCTGGTGCCGCTGGTGCTGGAGCGCGTGGTGGCGCTGCTCAACGCCGAGCGCGCGATGTTCGTGCTGCTGGACCTCGACGGCCAGATCGACCGCGCGGTGACGCACAACCTCCCGTGGCCGGGTCCCCCCGCGCCGCTGCCCATCGCGCGCTCGATCCTCGACCGGGTGGTGCGCGAGGGCCAGATGATCGTCGCGAGCACCGTCGACGACAGCGCCATGGGCTCCACCGAGAGCATGCGGCGCTTCGGGCTGCGCCGGGTGGTGGCCGTGCCGGTGCTGCGCGGCATCGTGGTGCTCGGGGTGATCTACGTCGACAGCACGGGCCGCGCCGACGGCGTGCACCAGCAGGCCGAGACCCTGCGCGCGCTCGCCTCGCTGGTGGGCGTCTCGGTGGAGAACGCGCGGCTCTTCGACGAGCTGCGCTACCGGCGGGACCTCCTCGCGTGGATGGTCCACGACCTGCGCAACCCCATCACCGCGGTGAGCCTCAACGCCGCGCTGCTGCTGGAGCGCGCCGAGGGCGACGATCGCGCGATGCTCTCGGAGGTCGAGTCGGCCGCGGAGCGCAGCGCGCGCATGATCGACTGGGCGCTCACCCTCGACCGCATCGATGACTCCACCCCGGCGTACGCGCCGTGGTCGATGAGCCTGCGCGCGCTGCTCGCGCGGTCGGTGCAGGAGCACGGCTCCCTCGCGCGGCAGCGCGGGGTCACGGTGACGCTCGACGTGCCCGAGGGCATGCCCGAGGTGGAGGTCTACCTCGATCGCTTCAGCGTGGTGCTCGACAACCTGCTCTTCAACGCGCTGAAGTTCGCCGCGGCGGGCAGCGAGGTGGTGGTGCGCGCGCGGCGTCGCGACGACATCGGCCCATCGTCCTCGCCTGGCCCCACCGAGCGCCGCGGGATGAAGGTCTTCGACCGCGCCCGCATGGCGGTGCCCGAGACCGGCGCGGGCTTCGTCGAGGTGTCGGTGCAGAACGAGGGCCCGCCCGTGTCGAGCGACGTGCGGCGGCGGCTGTTCTCCCGCGGCGCGCAGGGCCTCCGCCCGCAGGGGAGCACCCCCGGCGGCCTCGGCCTCGCCATCGCCTACGACTGCGCGCGCAGCCTCGGCGGCATGCTCTGGATCGCGTCGGAGTCGGGCGCGACGCAGACCGTGTTCTCATTCACCGTGCCCGCGCGGCCCTGAGGGCGGGCGCTCGGGCGCTCGGCACTCTCGGGGTGTAAGGTTCTCCTCCCTGGCTCCGTCAGCACGGTCGAAGCCCCGCGATGAACCGCGCGGCCCTCACGAAGGAGATCGACCATGAGCGAGAACAAGTCCTGCGGCTGTCAGAACTGCGGCCCGTCGTGCAACTGCGCGGCGCAGGGTCGCGCCCCGAGCGCGGGCGAGTGCTGCTGCGGCGCCACCTGCGCGTGCCCGCCGAACTGCGCGTGCCCGCCGTCGTGCAACTGCGCCGCGGTGCAGGCCCGGCAGGGCGCGAAGGGCTGAGCGATGACCCCGGCGGCGGAGCACGACCCACGCGCCCTCGTCGCGGCCCTCGAGCGGGACCGCGCGCGCTTCGTGGCCTTTCTCCGCCGCCGCGTCGGCGACGACGCCGAGGACCTCTACCAGCAGTCCCTCCTGCGCGCCGTGGAGCGCCGCGACGAGCTCCACGACCCTGCCACCCCCGCGCCGTGGTTCTGGCGCGTGCTGCGCAACGCCGTCGCCGACCACCACGCCGCCCGGGTGTCGCTCGACGCGCGCCACGCCGTCCTGCGCGCGGCCGAGCCCGCGACCCCGCACGAAGAGGCCGCGTCGTGCGCGTGCGCGCTGGGGCTGCTCCCGCGGCTCAAGCCCGAGTACGCCGAGATCCTCCGCCGCGTGGACCTCGACGACGAGCGCACCGTCGACGTCGCCCGCGACCTCGGGATCTCCGCCGACAACGCCGCCGTGCGCCTCCACCGCGCGCGCAAGGCCCTGCGCGAGAAGCTCTCAGGCTGCTGCAAGGTCCAGTCGATGCGCGCATGCTTCGATTGCCGCTGCGCCGACGAGGCGCACGCCGAGCCCGACTGACGACCGCTCAGCGACGCGCGCGATGGGCGGTCCCCGCGCGCAGCGAGGCCACGTCGCGTTGCAGCGCCTCGATCTGCCGCTGTTGCTGCTGCACGGTCGCGAGGAGCATCGAGGTGTAGCCGTAGAGGTCCACGCCGGAGATGTCGGGGTTGCGCGCGTAGGGGTGCGTCGCGGCGTCTTCGTAGATGAAGCCCAGCCGGCGCGGGCCGCGCAGCGCGGGGTCGGTGTACTCGTAGGTCGCGAGGCGCGTGCCCAGCGCGGCGCGGGCGACCTCGGCCGACTCCGCGGGGGAGAGGTAGCGAATGTCGCGCTTCGCCGCGCGCGACGAGATCGGGCAGCTGTTCTGAGATATCTCCCAGACGCCGCCGCGGCAGACGCGCCCGCCGTTGATCCCGGTGGACTCGCAGTCGTAGCCGCAGCGCTGGCCATCCATCGGGCACACCGCGCCGAGGTAGGGCTGCACCGCGGGGCAGCCTGGCTCCATGTTCGGCGCCTCGCACCGCCAGCGGTACGGTCCGTCGCAACGGTTCAGCGGGAACGACAGGCAGTTGGTGCAGATGCAATTGAGCCCGTCGTAGTTGCAGGTGCGGTTCAGCGCCGAGCAGTCCGCGCCCGCGGCCATCTCCCGCGTCGCCGGACACATCGCAGGGTCGAGGAGGGGAGGGCATGGGGAGGTCAGGGTCTGCCACGCGCTCCCGTTGCAGGTCGCGGCGGTGCGGCAGCTGTCGCGGGAGTCACGCCCGTACTGGCACACCAGCAGGAAGCGCGTGCAGGGCGAGCCCGAGGCGGGGGGCTCCGCGGGGCACGGGCCGCCAGACCCGTCGGCGCGCACAACGTCTTGCGGTGCAGGCACATCGAGCGGCATCGGGACGTCCGTGCTGGGGCGATCCGCGCTCGGCGCGTCGGTGGCGCTCGGCGCGTCGGTGGGCGCGGTGGTGCCGGCGCAGGCCGCGACGAGGGCGAGGGCGCCGCACGAGAGCTGGAGGGACCGTCGTTCGCTCATGGCCCCGAGCAGAGCACGAGCGCCCGACGGACTCACGCGGAACGGTCGTGCATCACGGGTCCTACGCGCGCATCCAGGCGTCGCCGAGCGAGAGCTGCGCGCCGTCGAAGCGCGCGCCGTGAAGCTCCGCGCGGAGGTGCAGCGACGGGGTCAGCCGCCCGAGCACCGCGATCACCGAGCGGGACCACACCTCCTGGGCGACCGGTCCGCGGCCCGCGCGGGGCGTGCGCGCGATGGCCGACGCGCCCGCCTCGTCACCGCCCACCGCGGCGCTCGCGGCGAGCAGCGAGGCGAGGGAGAGCCACGGCTCCCGCCCCATGGGCGCCACCGCGCGCAGCGTGAGGTCCGGCGCGTCGTCAACGGCCACCAGCATCGCCGTCACCCGCACCGCGTCGAGCAGCGCCACCGCGCGCTCCGCGAGGGCGTGCAGCAGCGCGTCGCCCGGCGGTCGCCCGAGCCGCAACGGCCCTCCCCGTGACGCCACCGCGGCGCTCAGGGCGCTCGCGTTCGCGGGGCGCGCGGGGGCCAACGGGAGCGCGCGGAGCGGCGCGTCGGCGGCCGACAACGGCGCCAGGGCCACCTCCAGCGCGCGGGCCGCCGCGGCCGACGCGAAGGGCCCCCCCGCGGTCGGCACCAACCCCACCGCCGCGGCCGGCGCGCCCGTGAGGTGCGTGGCCTCGCGCTGCACGGAGTACAGCCCCGCCCCCCACCACGACGCGTCGAGCGCGCCCGTGGTGAACGCCCGGAGCTCGTCGTTGCGCGCCGCCGCGGCGCTGAGCTCCACGCGCTCCAGGTACGCGCCCCCGGTGGGACACATCGCATTGCGCTGCAGGGAGTTCGGCGCATCGGGGGCCGCGCTGAAGGGCCCGATGCCCGCGCGCCCTCCCCCCTGCGCAACGGTCACCGCGAGGGCCGGCGCCGCGAGGAACTCGTGCAGGGCCTCCTCGGACGCGCCGCGCACCAGGAGTTCCCGCGGGCCGCGGGCCTCGAAGGGGCTCATGGGCGCGAGCAACGCGAGCGCGAGCCGACCGTGGGGTGTGCCCCGCGCGGCGGACCAGCATCGCGCCACCGCGGCCGCGTCGATGGGTGTGTTGTTCGACGCGGTGATCCCCTCGCGGAGGCGGAGCACGAAGGCACTGCCCTCGCGCCGCGGCGCCCCCTCCAGCAGCGGGAACGACACCCCCCCATCGGGGTGCGCCGTGAGCAGCCCCGCGTGGGTGAGCGCGAGGGGCCACGCGTCGGCGAGCTCGGTGGCGCGCATGGGGTCGAGCACGGCGCGAGGCGCGGGCAGCGGGAGGCGCAAGGTGCTCCCGTAGGGCGTGCGCAACGCCCCGTGTGTGGTGACGGCGCGGAGACCCAGCGCGCCCAGCACCGCGCCGAAGCCCCTGCGGGAGAGGGGGATCACGGTCCCTCGCTGGCCCAGGCGGGGTCTTCGCGGGCGAAGGCGTCCATCCAGCGCACCATGGCGGGCGTGGGGGCGAGCATGCCCACGTGGAGGATCCCGGGCACGAGGAAGGTGCGCGCGCCCGGCCAGGTGCGCGGGAGGGCGTCGGCGGTGGCGCGCAGGGAGTCCCAGAACTGAAACGCGGTGACGTTCATGAAGGTCGAGATGACCGCGTCGTGGGTGTACGAGATGAGCCCGAAGCGCCGCGTGGGGTAGCGGTTCTGCAGCACCCGCACCACCGCGGTGAGGTCTTCGGCGCACGCGGGGCAGTCTTGCGGGAACTGCATGTTCCACGCGGTGCGCCACGCCTGCCAGCGGCTGCGATCGGGCAGCACCGGGGGACCGCTGTCGTCGAGCACGTCGACGGGCACGTCGCCGTAGAATCGCTGCACGCGGTCCATGTTGATGGCCGCGCCGAAGCCGCCGGCGGAGTCGCCCATGAGGATGATCCGTCGGGCGTTGGGGAAGGTCGCGCGCACCCGCGGGAGAAAGAGCCCGAGGTTGCGGTAGCCCACGTGGTGGATGTCGGCCGTGCGCCCGAGGAAGGAGTACTGCGCGACCCGATCGCCCGCGTGCACGTCGCCGGTGCAGTAGGGCACGTAGACCAGGTGCATCCCGCGGAAGGGGTTGGTCGGGTCGAGGCGCCGCATCGGGAGCATCGCCGCGCGCAGCACGTCGGTCTGGAACGCGAGGCGGTCGTAGCCCGTGGCGACGTAGAACGACGTGGTCACGGGGCCGAGGCAGGTGATCCCGTCCCAGCACGCGCCGCCGCCCTGAAGGAAGAGCACCACGGTGTCAGAGCTCGCCGCGCGGTTCACCCCGAAGCCCGTGGGCGTGCCGTTGGCGCAGCGGGAGCCGGGCACGTCGACCCAGGTCCACTCGTTGACCCGCGCCTCAACCCCCTGCACCGCAGGGGCATCGGACGACACGACATCCGTCGCGGTGACCACGTCGGGGGTGACCACGTCGGGTGCGACCACCACATCCGCGCTCACGGCGTCAGTCTGAACATCACGCACCGCCGCGTCGGTGGCGGGCGCGACGCCCTCGGAGGTGCTCGCGCAGGCGGTGAGCAGGAGCGAGAGCGCCCATCCCTGGCCCTTCGCCAGCCTCGGGTTCACCGCGGGGCACATCTCCGAACGACGCTGGTTCTCTGTGCGAATTCGCGACGCGTGGCCCCCATCCCCGGCCCTTCCCCCGCCTCGGGGGCAGGGTGGAGAACCGCTGGCGGAGCGATGGTCCACGCGAAGAGACGGCGTGCGGTATGAGATGAAACGCATTGCACCCCAAGCGCTTTGTGACGCCTGGACCATCCCACCGACCGAAGTTCTCCACCCTTCCCCCGAGGCGGGGGAAGGGCCGGGGATGGGGGCCACGCGACGGAGCTTCCAGAGGGCGGGGCGCATCGCGCGCGATGATGGGGCGCTCAGAACGAGACGTCCAGCGCGGCCCCCGACGGCGAGACCCGCAGCGCCCACCCCACGGGGCGTTCAAAGCCCCCGAAGGACCCGCTGCGCGCGAAGAGCACCGCGCCCACGACCATCGCCGCGGCGCCGACGCCGACCATCGCACCGCCGATGGCCGCACGGAGAAATCCCTCGTCTACCCGCGCCTGCGCCGTGGTGAGCTGGGTGTTGAACGCCGCCGTCGTCGCGTCGGGGCCCATGCACCGCGGATCCCCCGGGCGCTGTCCGCAGTAGGTCTGCCGCTGCTCCACGGCGCTGTAGTCCTCGGCCGCGCGCTGGTTGTCGAGCACGCCCGTCACCAGCAGCGGCGCGCCGCCCAGCAGCACCGCCCCGCCCACCGAGAGCAGCACAACCGCCGGGGCCCGCGCGCTGCGCACCCGCGCGTCATGCTGCGCCTGCAGCGCGGGCGTGGCGTCGAGCCACTGGACCACCTCGTTGTCCCCCACGGCCAACGTCACCGCGCGCTCCACGGGCACATACCCCGCGCGCTCCACCCGCAGCGTGTGCACCCCAGGCGGGACCACCTGTCCGCCGTCGGCCCGCACGGGGTGCCCGTCGAGCGCCACGGAGGCGAGAGAGACGTTGCAGCGCAGGGAGATCCGCGCACCTTCGGCGGGCGGAATGGGGTCGGCCCAGGGCAGGCTCGCGTCGACCCGCGCGCCCGCGGTGGTGACCGTCACGCGGCGGGAGAACGGTGTGTAGCCCGCGCGCTGCAGTCGCACGTCGTGCTCGCCGACCTCGAGCGAGAGGGGCTCCGCGAGGGGGGACTCGCCCGCGGGGCGACCGTCGACGATCACCTGCGCGGCGGGGACGTCGGCGCGAAGGTCCAGGGCGCCGCGGGCGCGCGGGAGGGTGCCGTCGATGAGCACGGTCTGCCCGCCGGTGATGTCCCGACGCTCCTCGCGCGGGAGGTAGCCTTCGGCGTCGAGGGTGAGCACGCGCACGCCGGCCGAC
>JBILLI010000490.1:0-5899 GCA_044376155.1 Polyangiales bacterium | reverse complement strand
ACGTGCGCGTCGGGCACGGCCGCGAAGGCCGCGAGCACGGTCTGCACCACGTTCGACGAGGTGCAGGTGATCGTCGGCACCCGCGCGTGCGAGCGCGCCTTCGTGCGCAGGCTGGTGTTGATGTAGACCACGTGCAGGCTGCGCGGGGTCTGCGCGGCCTTCGCGAGCCAGGCCTCGTAGGTGAGCGTGTCGGCCGCCGCCGCGAGGGAGCACCCGATGGGCTCGGCCGCCGCGCGGTACACCGGCACGTGCGCGAAGCCCGCCTTGTCGAGCATCGCGCGGGCGTTCTCGCTCATGAAGTCCACGCCCAGGACCACCACCGCGGCGCACCCGGCGCGCGCGAAGTCCACCGCGCGGTCGGCCATCACCAGCGAGTCGCTGATGTGAATGTGCGGCCACGAGCAGCTCGCGAGGGCGCCCTGGAGCTCGGGGTCCATGTAGTAGTGCGCGACCACGCCGATGCGGCGCTCGGCGAGGAGCGCGTCGAGGGCGCGCACGACCTCGGGGTCGGGGCGGAGGTACTGCGCCTGCGACCGCGCGAAGGCGCCCTCGGCCTCGAAGCGGTCCTCCAGAACGCGGAGCGTGGGAAAGTCTGAGGTGCGGCTCACGGCGCGTGAGTGTGGTGCCATTTGCGCGCGTAGAAAAGCCGCGCGACGCCGCGACCTACGAGATGCGCAACAGACGACCATGGCCCAAGCAGAACTGCCTGTGCTGCGGAGGCTTCGTGCGCATCGGCCACCCCAGGTCCTCGCCCCTGATGGGGAGGCGGCTGCCATGGGGTGGGCGGGGTGGACGACGCGGTGGTTGCCGCCGGCTCCGCCCGTGCGGATACGCCCTGCGGGCCTGCAGGGGCTGAACCCGGTGTCTGGCATTGACCGCCCCTTCGGGGCTGACAGCGGAGCGTCGCGCAGAGCGCGACGGTGAGGATTTCGGAGGCGTGGGATGCGGCGGCATCCCGCGTCGATCGAGGACCCTTCATCCCATTCCGTGCGCGCAGCGCACGCGCCGCCATGAGCCCCCGAAGGGGGCGGTCAACCCCAGACACCGGGTTCAGCCCGCACAGGCCCGAAGGGCCGACCGTGCGGGCGGAGCCGGCGGCAACCACCGCGTCGTCCACACACCGCTTGCGGCGCATTCCGAAGGCGTAGCTGCAGTTTGGGCAGCGGGTAGCCACCCCCGCGCGGGGATCACCTTGACGCAGGGGCGAAAGTCTCTGTAATGCGCCGCGCGCGCCGGTGCCCCCTGAACGCTCAGCGGGCTGCATCGCACCGTTGTGCGCGGAGGTCGAGAGACGTTGAGCGACACCCCTGCAGCCCCCGGCGCACCCGCCTGGACCATCGACGACGCCACCGAGCACTACCTCATCGACCGCTGGGGCAACGGGTACTTCTCCGTGTCCCCCGACGGCAACGTGGTGGTGTCTCCGTTGAAAGAGCGCGGCGCGCAGATCCCCATCGTGGAGGTGATCCGCGAGGCCGTCGAGGTCGAGGGCCTGCAGACCCCGCTGCTGATCCGCTTCCAGGACATCCTGCGGGACCGCGTGCGGGAGATCAACGAGGCCTTCAACGAGGCCATCACCGAGAACAAGTACCAGGGGCTCTACCGCGGGGTGTACCCCATCAAGGTGAACCAGCTCCGCGAGGTGCTGGAGGAGATCCTCGACGCCGGCAAGGCCTACCACTACGGCATCGAGGTGGGCTCCAAGCCCGAGTGCTTCGCGGGCCTCTCGGTGCACGCCGACAACGAGAGCCTCATCGTCTGCAACGGCTACAAAGACGACAACTTCATCCGCACGGCGCTCATCGGCCGCAAGCTCGGCAAGAAGGTGATCCTCATCGCCGAGAAGCTCGCCGAGGTGCGCGCCATCGTGCGCGTCGCCAAGGACCTCGGGGTGGAGCCCATGATCGGGCTCCGCGTGCGGCTCATGGCCAAGAGCGCGGGCAAGTGGGCCGAGAGCGGCGGCGAGAACGCCAAGTTCGGGCTCACCACGGGGGAGATCCTCGAGGCCGCGAAGATCATGGGCGACGCGGGCATGAGCGCGGCGTTCCGCCTGCTGCACTTTCACATCGGCTCGCAGGTGCCCGACATCCTCATCGTGAAGCGCGCGGTGCGCGAGGCGGCGCGGTACTACGCCAAGCTCCGACAGCTCGGGTACCCGCTGGAGTTCCTCGACGTGGGCGGCGGCCTCGCGGTGGACTACGACGGCTCGGGGTCGACCTTTCACTCGTCGATGAACTACTCCGTGAAGGAGTACGCCGAGACCGTGGTCTACGGCGTGATGGACGTGTGCGACGACGAGCGCGTGCCGCACCCGCACCTCGTGAGCGAGTCGGGCCGCGCCGTGGTGGCCCACCACTCCGTGCTCGTGGTCGAGGCCTTCGGCTCCATCGAGAAGACCCCCGAGGAGCCCCTTGAGGTCCCCACGCCCGACCACAAGCTCATTCGCGACCTGCTCTACACCCGCGACCACCTCGCCGAGCGCAGCCTCACCGAGTCGTGGCACGACCTCGTGGACGTGAAGGAAGAAGCCCAGAAGATGTTCGAGCTGGGCTTCCTCGACCTCCGGGTGAAGGCCCGCGTCGAGGAGATGTACTGGCAGCTCGTGGAGCGCATTCAGGAGCGCGCCGAGGCCCTCGACCCCGAGGAGGTCCCCGACGACCTGCGCGACCTCAAGCGCCACCTCGCCGACCAGCACATCTGCAACTTCTCGGTGTTCCAGTCGCTGCTCGACCACTGGGCCCTGGGGCAGCTCTTCCCCATCGTGCCGATCCACCGGCTCAACGAGCGGCCCACGGTGCAGGGCACCCTCGTCGACATCACGTGTGACTCCGACGGCAAGGTGTCGAAGTTCATCGACCTCAAGGACGTGCGCGAGACCCTCTCGCTGCACAACGTCACCAAGGGGCCGTACTACCTCGGGATCTTCCTCACGGGCGCCTACCAGGACATCATGGGCGACCTGCACAACCTCTTCGGCCGCGTGAACGAGGTCCACGTGTTCCTCGAAGAGGACGAGGAGCGCGGCTGGTACATCGAAGAGACCATCGCGGGGAACACCATCTCCGAGGTGCTCGGCATGACCCAGTACTCCGCCGCCGACCTCGCCGCGCGCATGAAGGCCCAGGTCGACGCGGCCATCAAGGCCGACAAGCTCCGCCCCACCGAGGGCATGCGCCTGCTCGCCGAGTACGAGCGCGGCCTGCGCGACCAGACCTACCTCACGCTCCCCCGCGACGAGCGCCGCGACATCGACAACGGCCGCACGAGCTTCCCGCCCGCCGCGAAGTAGTCACCCCGCGCGCCGGCGCGCCCGCCACCACCCCTGCGCGTGCGCCGCCACGCGCCGGTCGATCATCCCCAGCGCGAGGTTCGCCAACAACCGCGGCGACCGCCGACGCGCGGGGGAGAGCCGCCCGAACATCGCCAGCGCCTCCATGCGCTGCCCCGCGAGGAGGTGGTGCTGAAACGCGACCTCCACCGTGCGGTCGAGGAAGCCCGGCGCGTGCGCCGCCATGGCCTCGCCGTGCACCCGCAGGATGTTCTCCGCGTCAGCCGCGCCGTCGCGCGCGTCGCGCAGCACCCGCCTCGCGAAGCGCGCGGGGGAGGCCACGGTGATGCGCTCGGGCGCGTCGGTGTGAATGCGCACCACCCGCGCGAGGCGGAGCTGAAAGCGGTACCGCCGCGCCAGCGCGAGGTGAAAGGTGGCCTCGTAGGCCCGTCCCTCGGGGAAGCGAATGCGCTGCAGGGCGCTGCGGCGGATGCACCCGAACCACTCGCTGGTGCGCAGCCCCGCGACGAAGCGGAGATACCCCGCGTAGTCGAGCAGCAGGTCGGTCTCGGGCAGCGGGTCGGGGGTGTCGCCGCGGTCGCTCCAGGTGCACACCGTGGCGACGTCGGCGACGTCGTCAGGCGCCTCGGCGCAGAGCGCCGCGAGCGTGTCGAACGCGCCCGGGAGCAGCTCGAAATCCGAGTCGAGCATCACGCACCAGCGGCCCCGGGCGGCCTCGATGGCGACGTTGCGCGCGGCGCACACCCCACGGTTCACGGGCAGCGCGATGAGCCGCACGCGCGGGTCGCGGTAGGCCCGCACCACGTCGGGCGTGCCGTCGGTGGAGCCGTCGTCGACCACGATCACCTCGACGTCATCGCGCGTGTGCGCCAGCGCCGAATCGAGCGCGCGGGGCAGGATCGCCGCGCGGTTGAGCACCGGGATCACCACCGAGAACATCAGCTCAGCCACGTCGCAGCACCTCGTCGTAGAGCGCGCGGTAGGCCTCGGCCACCGCGTCCAGGGAGACCCCCGCGGTGGCCCCTCGGCCCCGCGCGGAGAGATCGTTCGCCATCGTACGATCATTGAGCAGGGCCAGCACCGCCGCCGCCGCGGCGCCCGGATCCCCCGCGGGCACGTAGCGCGCGGCGTCGTCGGGGATGAACTCCCGGTGCGCGGCGATGTCGCTGATCACGCAGGGCGCGCCGCAGCGCAGGGCCTCCTGCACCACGTTGGGCCGGCCCTCGTACACCGAGAGCGACACGAACACGTCGGCGGACTTCATCCACGCCCACACGTCCCCGCGGTACCCCGGCAGCACGCAGCGCGCGAGCACCCCCGCGTCGCGCAGCGCCCCGCGCACCACCTCCAGGTCGGGCCCCTCACCGCAGAGCAGCCCCCACGCCTCGGGCCGCGCGCGCAGCACCCGCGCGAAGGTCTCGCCGAGCACCGCGGGGTTCTTGGGCGCGGCGAAGCGGCCGGCGTAGAGCGCCAGGGGCACGCCGTCGGGGATGCCCAGGGACGCCCGCGACGCCGCGGGTGTCTCGTCGATCTCGATGCTGGGCATCGCGTTCGCGATGGTGACCACGGGCGTGCCGGGGCGCACCCGCGCGCGCCACTCCTCCGCGGCGGTGCGGGAGTTCGCGACCACCGCGGCGGCGCGGCGACCGAGCACGAAGCGCGCGCGGTCGGCCGGGGCGGGGGCGATGCTGCCCGCGGTGCTGCGCTCGGAGATCACCCAGGGCACCCCCGCGAGGGTGGCCGCCGCGCCGCCCCAGAGGTCCATGCGGGTGAGCCAGGTCTGCACGAGGTCTGCCCGCAGCGAGCGCGCGAGGGAGGCGAGGCGCGCCACGGCGCGGAGGTCCCACGCGCGCGGGTGCGGCAGGTGGTGGATCGTGGCACCCGCGCGGCGTACGCGCTCGGCGTTGGGGCCCTCGTGCACGAGCGCGACGTGCACGTCGACGCCCTGTCGCGCGAGGCCTTCGGTGATGTATCCGAGCTGCCGCTCGGCGCCGCCGCCCAGCAGGCTCGGGATGCAGTGCAAGACACGCAATGGAGGGATCCGCCTTCGAGGGACCTTCGTGGCCGCGGGGCCCACGGAGGTTCACGGGTGCGTGAGGGTGCCCGAGTCGGTGCTGCGGTTGTAGGTCTCGCGGAACGACATCGCCGTGGGGGTGCACTGCATGCGCACGGTCACCTGCGGCACGCAGTTGTTCGACGTCGAGAAGCCCTTGGCCACGATCCCGCCGCCCTCGTCGCCCTCGCACATCCGCAGCGTGTACGCACAGCGCGCGCCGGTGGCGGACCAATACTCCGTCCACTGCCCGCACGCGCCCTCGATGCCGCGCACGTTGAGCGAGATCTGCCCCGGGTTGCGCGTGCCCGGGTTCAGCGTCCCGCGCCACGCCCCCACGCAGGCGTGGAGCCCCGTCTGCGCGCTGGGGTCCACCGGGGCGGGGGTGTTCGGATCCGTCGGGACGGGGGTGTTCGGGTCCACGGGCGGCGGCATCACGGGCGCGGGCACATCGGCCGTGGGCATGGTGGGCACGGTGGGCATGGTGGGCGTCGGTGGCATCGGGGGCGTCGGCTGCACCGGGATCGGCACCGGGTTGATGGGCGCGGTGGGCACCA